>NZ_FMXF01000001.1:166959-260875 GCF_900103435.1 Sinorhizobium sp. NFACC03 | reverse complement strand
GACCAGTAAGCGGCGTTGTCGGCAGCGGAACCGACGCGCAGGCCCGACGAGATGCGGTCCTGGGTGGTTTCCATATCCGAATTGATCGAACGCAGGGTAGCGAGAGCGCCCATTGCGGCGGAATTGGTCATGATGCTCGTCATTAGAGTGTCCCTTTATTACTTAAGACGATTGGGGGACATACCGGACTGTTTACACTACCGGTGATGATGGATCGGCTTCATGCCTCTCGGTTCCAACGACTTTCTCGGAAGAAACCAAACCCGTCATGTGAGGCCGAATATCGAGCCCAATGCTTGCGAATTCCTTAAATGCCGAAGCGGCTTCAACGAGAGATAATTTATACTTAACAACGCCTTAAGTGGACGGTCCGGGTCGCCAAACGCGCCGTTCGAATGGCCCCTTGCGAGACAGGACCAGGCTTTGATCGGGGTTGACGCGTCATGCCTGAGGCAAGCTCCCATTACTACGATGGCCACGAGACCTGCTTTGCGACATCGAGGTGCCAAGCCTTTGATGCCGGCAGCCCAGACGACGGAGCTATCAGTGAACGCCCAAGCCATTTTCTCGACCGCTTCCCGGCAATATCAGAAAGGCCAGTACACGGACGCGCTCGACCAGCTAAACATCCTGATGAATATCAATCGGGATACGAAGACCTTTGTGCTGCTCGCCAAGGTTCTGCTGAAGCTCGGCTTCAAGCCCGAGGCAGCACGCGCCTACCAGCTCGCTGGAGAGGCCGGCGGTTCGCGGTCGCAGGACTATCTGACCGAGGCGATGAAACTCTATTTCGTCAATGGACACGAGGACGAAGCTCTGGCCATCGGCCTCCCGCTGCTGGAGAAAGCCAAGACGGATCCGGAGATCGCATTCATCATTGCTTCGATCTTCCTCAAGCGCGACCAGAAGGAAATCCTCGGCCTGTTCAAGGCACCGCTGTCGACCAGCGCCAATCGCCATCATCAATCGCTGGCATTCAAACTTTTGACAGCCGATGTCAACGATGCGCTAGACCGTGAGGCCGTCGCAAATCTCTTCAAGACGCACCCCAAGAACACGACATTGCGCTCCGCCTATCTCGTCTATGCCCGCGAGGCAAACGACTTTGCCGAAGTCGAGAAACACAGCCGCGACATCGACCGAGCGCTGAGGCTCGGCGAGGCGGATATCCTCGCCGCCGAGGCGCCCTATTACCATATCACCTGGTGCGGCGACGAACGGCTGAACCGGATTGCCGGCGCGCAGCACCGTCCCTTCCCTGCCGGACTGACGGAAGCCCGCCGCGCCATGCCACATGCCTGGAACGACCGCATCCGTATCGGCTATGTCTCTTCCGACTTCTGGCACGACCACGCGACCATGAAGCTGCTCGCAGCCGTGCTCACGGCGCACGATCGCTCGCGTTTCGATATCACTCTCTTCTGCCACACATCGCCCAACAACGTC
Source organism: Sinorhizobium sp. NFACC03 (assembly GCF_900103435.1). Classification (NCBI taxonomy): domain Bacteria; kingdom Pseudomonadati; phylum Pseudomonadota; class Alphaproteobacteria; order Hyphomicrobiales; family Rhizobiaceae; genus Sinorhizobium; species Sinorhizobium sp. NFACC03. The sequence continues at coordinate 259,429 of NZ_FMXF01000001.1, read as the reverse complement.
GTGCGCGACGACGGGTCCCGCGAAAAGTGGGGCAAGATCGTTTCCATCAACGACCTTAGCGATGACCAAGCGGCGGAGGTCATCCGTTCCGAGAACATCGACATTCTTGTCGACCTCAAAGGACACACGCTCGAGAGCCGGGTGAACATCTTCAACCGGCAGACCGCTCCGGTTCAGGTGAGCTGGCTCGGCTTTCCCGGGACGACGGCCAATGTGGACCTCGACTACATCATCGGCGACCCCCATGTCCTGCCGGATGGCAGCGAACCGCACTACTACGAGAAATACTGCCGGCTTCCCGACACCTATCAGCCGAACGACCCTCTCAACCGCCCGCTGCCGCAGCCATTGTCGCGTCGCCAGCTCGGCCTTCCCGAGGAAGTATTCGTCTTCGCGTCGTTCAACGCCAACCGCAAGATCTCATTGCAGACGATCAACCTGTGGATCGAGATCCTTCAGCAGACCCCGGACAGCGTGCTCTGGCTGATGTGCAGCCGCCCGGATGCGCGAGCGAACATCATCGCAAAGTTCAAGAGTGCCGGCCTCGACACCAAGCGCATCATCGTCTGCCCCAAGGTCCTCTATCAAGACCACATCAGCCGTATCCCGGTCGCCGACATCGGCCTCGACACCTATCCCTATAACGGCCACACGACGACCTCGGAACAGCTCTGGGCCGGCCTTCCGGTGCTGACCTTCAAAGGCACCAACTTCGCCTCACGCGTGAGCGAGAGCCTGCTCAACGCCATTGGCGTGCCGGAACTCGTAGCCGCCGGGCCGGAGGACTATGTTCGCGAGGCGGTCGCGCTCTACAACAACCGAGACAGGATCGCCGACTATCGAAAGACCCTCGAGGAGAACCGGTTCCGCATGCCGTTGTTCGACGCCGAACGCTTCTGCCGCCACCTGGAACAGGGCTACGAAATGATGGCTGACCGCGCGAAGAGAGGTCTGGCACCGGATCATATCGACGTTCCGGCGCTACCGGCGCGGACTGGCTCGTTCGAGCGCTGAGCGATCCGACACTCGACCCCGAACGACGAAAGGCAGCGCCAAGGCGCTGCCTTTTTTGTTTGCGCCTTTTCGAAGCGCCCAAACCTTTGACGACGGGTATCTAGCTGAAGGAGCGCACCAGGCTGCCGACCAGCAGATTCCAGCCGTCGATCAGCACGAAGAACAGGATCTTGAAGGGCAGCGAGATCGCCGTCGGCGGCAGCATCATCATGCCCATGGCCATGGTGATGGTGGCAACGATCAGGTCGATCACCAGGAATGGCAGCATGATCAGGAAGCCGATTTCGAAGCCGCGGCGAATTTCGGAGATCATGAAGGCCGGCACGACGGCGCGCAGATCCACCTTGTCGTCCACGACCACCGTCTGGCCCTTTTCCTTGGCAATATCGATGAAGAGTTGCAGGTCCTTGTCACGGGTGTTGGCGAGCATGAATTCGCGGAACGGCTCGCTGATCCGCGGGATCGCCTCGGCCTCGGTGATCTGGTTCTTCATGAGCGGATCGATGCCGTCGCGCCATGCGCGATCGAAGGTCGGCCCCATGACATAGAAGGTCATGAACAGGGCCAGCGACACCATGATCATGTTGGACGGCGTGGTCGCCAGGCCCATGCCGGTGCGCAGGATCGCAAAGGCGATCACGAAGCGCGGAAAGCTGGTGACCATGATCAGGATGCCTGGGGCCACCGACAGAACGGTCAGAAGACCGAAAGTGCGGATGATCCACGAGGCGGCCGACCCGTCGATAGGTGTATTCAGGATATCAGAGGGAAAACTCTGCGCGCCGGCAATACCGGACATCGCCATCATGGCGACTATGAAGGCGACAAGCCGGACCATTTATCGAATCATTGGATGACGAAGGTTCTGAACATCACATTGGTTACGCGCCCATCGGAGCGCAGGTCAACCCGCTCTTGAATGTCATCCCGGAGATATTGAAACCCGCGCGGCCCCTGGATCTGCTGCAGCGAGACCGTCTTCAGATAGGCGGCGATATCCTGGTGGATCTGTTCCGCCAGTTTGGGATCGGGCGCGCCGTCGAACTGCAGCGCCACCTCGAGCCGTATCCAGTTCTCCGAAGGATAGGCAAGGTTGGCGGTGATCGGCTCCAGCTGGACGACACCGTTCGCTTCGGTCGCGAGCTTCGGCAGGCCCTCTTCACCCGTGGCGTTGGCGGCCGGTTCCTTGGTCGCCTCGACCTGCTCCTTCGGCGGAGCCGGCGCGAGCAGACCGCCGACCAGCCAGCCGCCGCCGCCGGCAACGAGCGTCAGCACGGCGACGATCGCGATGGTCATCACCTTTGATGGCGACTTCGGCGCGGTGGCGGTATCCAATTCTTCCATCTTGCCGTTCCCTGCCGATCAGATCGGCGAAAATAGGTCCATGAACTGCTGGCCGTAGGGCGGCTGCTGCACCTCGGTCAAGCGACCGCGGCCGCCATAGGAGATGCGTGCCTCGGCGATGCGGTCGTAGTTGATGACGTTCTCGGCATCGACATCCCGCGGCCGCACGATGCCGGCAACGTTGAGGATGCGCAGTTCGTGATTGACGCGCACTTCCTGCGAACCGCTGATCAAGAGGTTGCCGTTTTCGAGAACTCCGGTCACGACTGCGGCGACGAGCACCCTCAGCTTTTCCGAACGCTCGGTCGTGCCGTCGCCCTCGGTCTTGGTATTCGACCCATATTTCAGGTCGCCCTCCCAGCCGAAATCGCTGGCCTCCGACTTGCCGTTGGCACCGACGTTGAAGCCACTGCTGTTCTTGCGGCTGCGATCCGTCTTGTTGTCGAAGGTAGCGCCTTCATTGATCTTGATGTCGACCGTGAGGATGTCGCCGACATTGATCGCGCGCGCGTCCTTGAACAGGGCGGCCTGCTGGTCGTTCCAGAGCGAGTAGCCACTTACCACCTGGCGCGGCTGCTTCGGATACATGGCAAGCTGCGGCGTCTGGGAATATTGCAGACCGCTGCCGATCGGGCTCATCGAAGGCGCCCGACCAATCTCGTTGAACGCCTGGTTCTGGCACCCGGCAAGGAGACCCGCCGTCAGCACGGCCGTTAGACGCATTTTCATGATGGTTCCTTCGAGGTGTTCGGGTCGCTGGCGCTCGAGATGATATTGGTAAGGATAGCCGCCCTTTCGTCCGTCATTTCGCTGAGGATCAGAGACGACTGTCGTGGCGGCAGCTGCATGACGATCGCGGCCGCGATCTCCGGATTGACCATTTCCAGCTTGCCGGCAGCCGCATCCGGCTTCATCGTCTTGTAGATGTCGACAAGACCGAGCTGGGCCTGTTTCAGGAAATCATTGCGGCGTTTCAGCCAATCCTCGTATTCGTCGCGCCGCTTCTCCAACGTCGCGATGCGTTCGTCGATGCTTGCCTGCAAGGTCTCGAGGTCCTTGCGCTGCAGCACGTAGCGCTGGTCGCGGGCGGCGTCGGCAATGTTCGTGCAGAACTGTTGAATCTCATTCTGCGTCGCGTCGGCTGCCGGAGGCGCGGTAACGTCCTGAGCGAAGGCACCGGGCATCGTCAGCATCGAAGCGGCGGCCGCGCCGACGAGCAACAGATTGCGGACCTTGCCGAAGGATGGGTTCATGTTCGCCGTCATTGCAGCACTAGCTCCGCCTGAAGGGCCCCGGCCGTTTTGATGCTTTGCAGGATCGCAATGATGCCGTCCGGCTTGACACCGATGTTGTTAAGACCGGCGACGAGCGAGCGAAGGCTCGATCCGTTGAGGATCGCCACCGTGCCGCCATCGGACTGCGCGTTGATGGTGGTGTTCGGTTCCACCTCCGTTCGTCCACGCGAGAATGGCAGCGGCTGAACCACCGTCGGCGTCTCGCTGACCTCGACGGTCAGGGTGCCGTAGCTCACCGCCACCTCGTTGATGCGAACGTCCTGGCCAATCACGATCGTGCCGGTGCGTTCGTTGATGACGACGCGGGCCGGGACGTCCGTCTCGATCACGATGTTCTCGATATCGGCCATCAGCCGAGCGAGATCGGCCATCTTCGGCTTTTCGACGAGCACGGATTGAGAATCGCGTGCCTCGGCAATGCGACCGCCATATTGCTGGGCGGCATATTTGTTGATCGCCGCAGCCATGCCGACAGCCGTCGAGAAGTCCGGGTTGCGCAGTTGCAGAACGAGGTTGAAGCCATCCTTGAACTTGGACGGCAGCTCGCGCTCGATGATTGCGCCATTGGGCACGCGCCCGGCCGTCGTCACACCCTGGTTGAGGGTTGCCGCATCGCCCTGCGCGGCAAAGCCCGTCACGACGACGGACCCTTGCGCGACTGCATAGATCTGGCCGTCCGCGCCGGAGAGCGAGGTCATCACCAGGGTGCCGCCGCGAAGCGAGGTGGAATCGCCGAGCGAACCGACGGTCACATCGACGCGGCTGCCGGGGCTTGCGAACGGCGGCAGCGTCGCCGTCACCAGAACGGCCGCAACGTTGCGCGTGCGGGAATCGCCGCCCTGGGTGGAGATGCCGAGGTTCTGCAGCATCGCCCGGACCGACTGGTCGGTGAAGGGCGAGGCACGCAGGCTGTCGCCGGTTCCCTGAAGGCCGACGACGAGGCCATAGCCGATGAGCTGGTTGTCGCGTCCCGCCTGGAGCGAGGCGACGTCCTTGATCCTGGACGCGCCGAAAGCCGGCGTCAGCGCCGTCGAGATCGCGACGGCCAGCGTCAGGAACCATTTGCAGGCAAGCATTTTCATTTCGCCACCACATGGACAGTGCCGTCGGCCATTACCGTTCCGGAAACGATGATGCCGGTATCGATGTTGCGCGCCCGGATCAGTTCGCCGACGGCGGCATCCTGGAGCGGTGATCCGGCGGCGCTGATGGTCAGGCCGCCATTGCTGAAGACGAGGCGCACGGTGGAGCCGCGCTCGACGGCATACTGCTCGCGCAGTGCGTTTGCGAGGATCACCCGACCGGGCAGAAGCGTACGCTTGGTGACCTTGCCGTCGATTTCGTTGAGGGTCCTGATGTAGCCGTCCGCGAGATCGGGGTTGGTAACGTCGACAACCTCGACGCGGCTGCGGTCGATCGTTTCGCCCGGATAGATCGTCCGGGTCGGGATCACCGCGGTCGGCCGCTCCGCGAGGCTCGCCGAAGGCAACAGGAAAGTGGCGGCAAGCAAGGCGCCAGCCGCCAGACGAAGCGCCTTGGATGCACTGTCGCCCTTCGATACCTTGATGTCTGCGGATCGGCGAAACATCATGTTTGCCCCCTCTTTCGTTACCTGAGGTTCTTGCTCACCGTGGCCGCCATTTCATCGGCCGCCTGGATGATCTTGGAGTTCATCTCGTAGGCGCGCTGGGCCGAGATCAGGTCGGTGATTTCCTTCACCGGATCGACGTTGGACGCCTCGAGATACTTCTGCTTGATCTGCGCGAAGCCCGGGTCCGCCGGCGTGCCGACGATCGCGTCGCCGGAAGCCGGGGTCTGCTTGAAGAGGTTGTCACCCTGCGGCTCGAGACCGGCCTCGTTGACGAAGTTGGCGATCGTCAGCTGACCGATTTCCTGCATCGCGGGATCGTTGCCGATGCGGACCATCACCTGGCCGGAGCTGGTGAAGGCGATTTCCGTCGCATCCTGCGGAACCGTGATGCCGGGGACGACCGTGTAACCGTCAATGGTCACGAGCTGGCCCTGGGCATTCTTGTTGAAGGCGCCGGAGCGGGTATAAACCGTCTCGCCATCCGGCGTTTCGACCTGGAACCAGCCGCGGCCCATCAGCGCTAGGTCATAGTCGTTGCCGGTGTTGACCATGCTGCCCTGGATATGCAGGTTGCGCACGGCAGCCGTCTGGACGCCGAGACCGATGATCGCGCCTTCCGGTACGATGGCCTGGTTGGAGCGGTTCGGCACGCCCTGGGCGCGCTCGGTCTGATAAAGCAGATCGGAGAATTCTGCGCGGGCGCGCTTGTAACCGGTCGTGTTGATGTTCGCGATGTTGTTCGCGATCACTTCGAGGTTCAGCTGCTGGGCGTTCATGCCGGTTGCGGCAATGGAAAGGGCCTTCATGTCTCGTTCCTTCAGATCTGCATGCGCGCGATTTCGAGGTAGGCGGTGACCACCTTGTCGCGGATGGCGAGTGCTGTCTGGAGCGACTGTTCGGCGTTCATGACAGCATCGACAACTTCACGGGTGTTTGCCTGACCGCGGATGCCGTCGAGCGATGCGCCCTCGGCCTTTTTCATCGCGTTGATTGTGTCGGTCGCCATATCCCCGAGGACCGAGGCGAAGCTTTGCCCCTGCGGCACGCCCGGCGTGGCGGCCGGCATGCCGAAGATCGACGACGAGGAAGATGTGGAACGGGTGCCGTCGGTCTCTTTGGTGACCGAGAACGCGCCGAGGGATTTGACTGCATCGATCATTATTGCGAGGCTCTCAACAGGTCGATTGTCTGGGAAATCAGATCGCGGGACTGCTTGATGGTCTGGAGGTTGGCCTCGTAGGCGCGGTTGGCTTCGCGCATGTCGGCCATCTCAACCAGGATGTTCACGTTCGGCATCTTGACCATGCCCTTCTCGTCGGCCGCCGGATTGCCCGGATCGAACTCGATGTTGTAGTCCGAATCATCCGTGCCCTGTCGTTCGATCTCGACAAGCGAGGCGCCGCTTGCCCGGTCGACTTCGGCGGCAAAGCTGATGGTCTTACGGCGGTAGGGTTCCGAACCCGGCGTGTCGCCGGTCGAGCGGGCGTTGGCGATGTTTTCGGAGACGATACGCAGACGGGTCGATTCCGCCTGGAGGCCGGAGGCCGATACCTTGAGGGCTGAGGTCAATGGATCCATGGTTCTTACTTCCGTACCGTCATCAGCATCATGCGGTGAAACGCCTTCACAAGCCCGGCGCTGAGCTCGTAGTCGCGCTTGATCTCGCCGGTCTTCATCATTTCCTGCTCGATCGCGACGCTGTTGCCTGACTGCTGGATCTGCACACCGTCGACCATGCCGACTTCGGCCACCTGCGAGGCCTCGAGGCCCTCGGTAAAATGCGCCTTGTGGGTCGCAGCCATCTGCATGCCGGTATCCTGCAGCACGCTTTCGAACGGCTTGACGTCCTTCGCCTTGTAATGCGGCGTGTTCGCATTGGCGATGTTGCCGGCCACCACGTTCTGGCGAACGGTCAGCCACTGGGCCTGCCGGGACGCGAGTTCGAAAAGCTGAATCGGTTGCATCAAAAGCTCCATGCTTGGTGATGCGAACCTAGGCCGGTAATCTTGCGTGGGACTTTCGTCGGAGGTCGCTGGGGTTCGGACGCTTGCATTCCGCTGCGGGCGAACAGCAGCGCGCCGCGCATCCGAAGAGATACGCGACCATCAACTCTGACGATGGGCTGCTAAATCAGTTTGCCTGGTAGACTTCGCCTGTCGAGGTGATCATCACCCAGTGGCCGTCGCGCTGCTCGAGCGTGGCAAGCCGGGTGTTGTCAGGCAGGACGGAGCCGATGCGCACGATATACATGCCGCTCGCATCCTCGATCAGCGCCCGGCCATTGGCGACATGCATCAGCTTGTAGCCGGACTTTCCCGGAAAGGGCTGCGACAGCCCCTCTTCCGCAGCCGACCCTTCGGGACCCGGACCGCCGCCGATACTGGGCACGGTCGCCGTCGTCAGCTGGTCGATTGCAGCCATGGTCTCGCCGTCCGCGTCGGGCATCGCCAGCGGCGAAACCGAGACGACGTTGCGGGCGGCGCGCTCCGGCAGATCGCGGGTGGAACCCTGCCAGAGCGGCGGCATGGTGAACTTGTCCTGGTGGAAGAAGGCGTACCAGGGAAAGAAAGTCGCAAACGCGGCAAGCGCGACGCCAGTCGCGGCCAGGAACTTGTCGGTCATCGGCATGCGGCTGCTTCGCTTGCGCTGATGAACCATTTCGTCCGCATCGTAATCGGTCACCGCCATCACCTCGCTCTCGCGCCCGGTTGATTGCCCATCGCCGCCGCCTTCAATGCATTGGCGAGATCGGCAAAGGCGTCCTGCGCCGGGCGCTCACCGGCGCTCTGCGTCAGGACATCATAGATGACCGGCACCTGCTTGATCGCCATGTCGAGGTCGGGATCGCCACCGGGGCGGTAACCGCCGATCAGGCGAAGATCGCGGGTTTCCTCGAAGCGGTGGATCAGCGCCTTCAACCGCGACACCAGCTTTTCCTGATCCGGCGTCCAGGCCTTGCGCGCCAGGCGCGAGATGGAGGCGAGCGGATTGATCGGCGGATAGCGCCCCTCTTCCGCAAGGCTGCGTTCGAGCACGATGTGACCGTCGAGGATGCCACGCGTCGAATCGGCGACCGGGTCGTTGTGGTTGTCACCGTCGACGAGGATGGAGATGATCGCCGTGATCGTGCCCGAGCCTTCGGTGCCGGGTCCGGCACGCTCGAGCAGACGCGGCAGTTCTGTGAAAACGGAGGCCGGGTAACCGCGCGCGATCGGCGGCTCGCCGGAAGCCGTCGCCACTTCGCGGATCGCGTGTGCGAAACGGGTGACGCTGTCGACGATCAGCAGCACGTTGTCGCCATTGTCGCGATAGTGCTCGGCGATGGTGACGGCGGTCAATGGCGCCATCTTGCGCAGCATCGGGCTTTCGTCGCTGGTTGCCACTACCGCGACCGACTTTGCGAGATTGTCGCCAAGCGTATCCTCGATGAATTCGCGCACTTCGCGGCCGCGCTCACCGACGAGCGCGATCACCACCTTGTCGAAGGCGTCTGCGCGCGCCAGCATGGAGAGCAGCGTCGACTTGCCGACGCCGGAGCCGGCGAAGATGCCGAGACGCTGGCCGAGGCAGAGGGGCGAAAAGATGTCGATCGCCCGCACCCCGGTGAGAAAGCCCTTCTCGACCCGCTTGCGGCTCATCGACGGCGGCGCGGTGTTGGAGATCGAGCGGCGCACATCGCCCTGTAGCAGCGGCCCGAGACCATCGATCGGCTCGCCGAGCGCATTGATGGCACGGCCGCACCATTGATCGGTCGGAGCCACGCGGAAGGCACCTTTGCGGATCACGGTGTCATGGATGCCAATCGGATCGCCGGGTTCGATCGGGCAGACGACCACCCGCTCCGGTTCGACCCGCACCACCTCGCCGAGATGCGTTCCCGTGACACTCTTGTGGGCGACGAAATCACCGAGCCGCACATGCCGCGACAGACCGGTCACCGTGTAGTGACCGGGCGAAATCGTCTGCACGTGTCCGCCCGGAGCGATCGAAAATTCGGGCTTTGCATAGCGCTCGACCAAACCGGCAAGTGCTGCCAGAGATGTCGATCCCGCGCTTGTCTTCAGGCCTTCGCGTTGCATGCCGGTACCCGTCAGAAATTAGCGACTGCCGCCGAGCGTCTTGACCGCTTCTTCGAGCGATCCCTCGCTGTCACGCAACAGGCCAGTGATGTTGTCGAAGGCGCGCGTGACCATGATCAGCTGCGACATTTCCTGGATGGCATTGACGTTGGATTCCTCGACGAAGCCCTGCATCACGCCGACATCGAAGCGATCGACCACCGGCTCGGCCTGTGCCGTCGGCTGAACAGCACTGTTGTCGAGGCGCATGAAACCCTTGCTGAAATCTGCCTCATAGAGACCGAGCGAGGCGACAGCCACGCCGTTCTGATGGATCGCACCATCGGCGCCGACGGTGATCTCGCCGCCGCTGCCGTTGAGCTGGATCGGCGCTCCGCCGGCGTCGAGCACTGGATAGCCACGGATAGTGACGAGTTCGCCGGTATCGGTGAGCGTGAAACGCCCGTCGCGCGTCAGCGCCGGGCCGGATGGCGTCTCGATCTGGAACCAGGCATCGCCCTTGATCGCAAAGTCGAGAGCCGAGCCCGTGCGCGACAGCGAGCCGTTGTTGGTGTTCAGGAACTCCTCGCCCTTGCTGACATAGGCAACCTTGGTCGGCTTCGTATCACCGAGCATCTGATTGAACTTCACCTCGGTGCCACGGAAACCGACGGTGCCGGAGTTCGCGATATTGTCGGCAAGTGTGTTGAGGCGCTTCTCGAGCGCCATCTGCGACGAAATCGCGACGTAAAGACCGGTTTGCACGTTCAATTTCCCCCGAGTTTCAGGCTGTTGATGGACAGGAGAAGATCGGAAGAAATGCCGTAGCCGCTCGAAGAGCCGAAGACTGCGAGCGGATCATAACCGTCCGTTGAATTTTTGGTTTCCCAGAGCGCCGTGAACCGGTCGAGAAACTCGGTCACCTTGCCCGGGTTCTGGAAATCCTTGAAATCGATCGCCGCTTCATAGACCTCGGCCTGACGATCGACATTGGTTGCCGCGAATTCGTCGGGCAATTGCAACGCGGTGCGCACCACCTGGGCGAGCGCCTCGTCGGCGATGATGGCGTAGCCACTGCTGATCGTCGGCGCCATGCGCGAAAAATAGAGGGCAAGCCGCACGCCGGCATTTTCCTCACCGGCGTTCTGCTCCAGCGTCTGGCGAGCATATTTGTCGGCGACGCCCTTCTGGGCACGGTCGAAGGATGTGGCGGCCGCGCCGTGGGCGGCGAAGTTCAGCGATTCGACGAGCTGCTTGTAGCGGTTGTCGGTCAGCTTGTTGGCAAAGGCGTCGTCCTTGTCGATGCCTTCGGTCAGCACCTTGCGCATGAAAGCCTTGGCATAGGCCATGTCTTCGAGACCGTGAGCCTTCATCGCGTAGTTGTAGAGCCTGGTATCGGCAAAGAAATCGTCGATCGTTTTGACGTCGCCGATCTTCGACAGGTAGTACTCCGTCTCGCGCGCCACATCCGGCTGCTCGGCAACGCGGGCCAGCGACTTCGTCAAGTCGGCCGTTATCAGCTTGTAGCTCGTGTAGGTCGTGGTCACGATCGGTTCGCCCCTGCCGGAATGACACAGACAGAGCATGCGCCCTGCCTTGACAAATCCTGACCGGATAGCCTTGCGCGAACCTGTTCCGATGAATGACCCCCATCGCCCGCGCCGGCCAGCCTCACGCAAGGATGAAACCTTATCCCGTTAGCGGAAAATAGGATCGCGACAGGTATCGAAAATGAACATCATCATCGGGCTTCTTGTGACGTTCGGCTGTATTCTCGGCGGCTATCTGGCCATGGGCGGCCACATGGAGGTCCTCAACCAGCCTTTCGAACTGCTGATCATCGGCGGCGCCGGCATCGGCGGCTTCATCATGGCCAACTCGATGAAGGTGGTTAAGGATACCGGCAAGGCGCTCGGCGAAGCCTTTCGCCACAAGGTGCCGAAGGAGCGCGAATATCTCGACACGCTCGGCGTTCTCTATTCGCTGATGCGGGATCTGCGCACCAAGTCGCGCAACGAGATCGAAAGCCACATCGACAACCCGGAAGAATCCTCGATCTTCCAGGCAGCGCCGACGGTTCTGAAGAACAAGGAACTGACCGCCTTCATCTGCGATTACGTACGTCTGATCATCATCGGCAACGCCCGATCGCACGAGATCGAAGCGCTGATGGACGAAGAAATCCAGACCATCACCCACGACAAGATGAAGTGCTATCACGCGCTGAACACGATGGGCGACGCCTTCCCGGCGATCGGTATCGTCGCGGCGGTTCTCGGCGTCATCAAGGCGATGGGCGCGATCAGCGAGGCGCCGGAAGTTCTCGGTGCCAAGATCGCAGCCGCACTCGTCGGCACGCTGCTTGGCGTGTTCCTGTCCTATTCGATCGTCGCGCCGCTGGTCGCCAACATCAAATCGGTGCGCGAGAAGCAGAACCGCCTCTACATCATCGTCAAGCAAACGCTGCTTGCCTACATGAACGGCTCGGTACCGCAGGTCGCTCTCGAATACGGCCGCAAGACCATCTCGGCCTATGAGCGTCCGTCGATCGACGCGGTCGAGCAGGAAATGATGAACCCCGGCGGCGGCGGCGAAAGCAAGGCGGCTTGATCCCATGAATTCCGCAACATCCAACGTTCACGCATTCGACCGGAAACTCCTGGCGCGCATGACCGGCGCGCTCGGCGACGACCGGGTGATCGGCCGGCTGGCGCTCGAACTCGGCCAGGTCTTCGGCGAATTCCTGCCCGACATCTGCCGGGCGGAAACGGGTCTTGACGTCACGATCGGCTATGCCGGTTTCCGGACGGGGCTCCGACAGAAGCTGATTGCCGGCCTTGGTACCGGCGTGGTGATCAGTGACGTGTCCTTGCGCAACTGGTGCGCGGATTTCCAGATCGGCTGCGACAGCCCGATCATCATCACCCTCGTCGAGGCGCTGCTCGGCGCCGAGCCGGCCGGGATCGAAGAGCCGCAGCCGCGTGCGCTCTCCCAGATCGAGATCGACGTCGCCGTGCCGCTTTTCGAAAAGATCGCCGACGTGTTGCGCACCGCCGTCAACGCGCCGGGCGGTTTCGAAGCGATCGTCGAACGTCCGCTCAACAGCGCATCGCGCCCCAAGCCCGATCCCATGATCGAGGACATCCATGCGGGCGCCATCGACATGACGATCGGCTTCGGCCCGGTCATGTCCACCTTCTCCGTCATCGTCCCGCAGAGCGTGCTCCTGAAGACCACCATCGTCTTCCCGAAGGGCAGCGGCCAGCAGCGCAAGGCGAAGGCCGAATGGACCGAGCAGCTCGAAGAACAGGTTCGCCGCTCTGCCGTCACGATCGAGGCGCGCATCCGGCTCGAAAGCCTGACGCTCGAAACGATCAGCCGGCTGCAGGCGGGCGACGTCATTCCCTTCCACGACGCCCAGGACGCTCGCGTCGACGTCAACGCCAATGGTCGCGACCTCTATGTCTGCGAATTCGGACGATCGGGATCGAAATACACGGTTCGGGTCAAGGATACCCACGGCTCCGAGCAGGACATCCTTCGCCACATCATGAGTTAAATCGGCCTGCCGCGCGCTCGCAGCATGCCTGAGGCAAGCTTCAACTGGAATAGTTCTCACATGGCACCCAAGAAAGCACCCATCAACGAACAGGCAGAAGCCGCTGTCGGAGACATGGAACTCGACCAGGCGATCAATGACCTGCGCGGTGTCCTCAAGCAGGATTCGGATGCGCCGGCAGCCTTCGGCTCGGATTTCGGCAGCGAACCCGCTGGCGCCGCAACCGACTTCGGTAGCGACTTCGGCGCACCGGCCGGCGGCCTCGACGCGTTCGGCGGCGATTTCGGCTCCAGCGACTTCGGCGCCGACCTCGGCGGCGGTTCCGTTTCGAGCGATTTCGGCGGCACGGATTTCGGTGCGACGTCCTTCGACAGCGCTGACGCTGCGATCGACGCGCCGCCCGGCAGCGGCATGACGGCCAACCTCGACCTGATCATGGATATCCCGATCGACGTCCAGATCGTGCTCGGCACAAGCCGCATGCAGGTGTCCGGTCTCATGAACTTGAGCGAAGGTGCAACGATCGCGCTGGATCGCCGGATCGGAGAGCCGGTCGAGATCATGGTCAACGGCCGGGTGATCGGCCGCGGCGAAATTACCGTTCTCGAAGGCGACGACACCCGGTTCGGCGTCAAACTCATCGAGATCAAGGGCAGCAAGAAGTCATAAAACCCGATGATCGGGCGAAGGATGAATCCATGATGGATTTCGAAAGTTTCGAGGCTCAGGCGCTATCAAGGCCGCTGAGCCAGACGGACAAGGCGGCGGCCGTCCTGCTTGCCATGGGCAAGGGCGTCGCAAGCAAGCTCTTGAAGTTCTTCACCCAGAGCGAGTTGCAGTCGATCATCGCCGCGGCGCAGTCGCTGCGCGCCATTCCGCCGCATGAGCTGGAAGCACTCGTCAACGAGTTCGAAGACCTCTTCACCGAGGGCGCCGGGCTGATGGACAATGCCAAGGCGATTGAAAGCATCCTCGAAGAAGGCCTGACCCCGGACGAGGTCGACGGCCTGCTCGGCCGCCGCGCCACTTTCCAGTCCTACGAGGCCAGCATCTGGGATCGCCTGCAGGAATGCGACCCGGTCGCCGTATCGGTACAGCTTGCCAAGGAACATCCGCAGACGATCGCATACGTTTTGTCGATGATGCCTTCGGGCTTCGGCGCCAAGGTGCTGCTGCAGCTTTCCGAAGAGCAGCGGCCGGACATCCTGAAGCGCGCCGTCAACATGAAGGAAGTCAACGCGAAAGCCGCCGCGATCATCGAGAAGCGCGTCATGGAAATGATCGGCGAGATGGAAGCAGAACGCAATTCGGCCGGCCCGGCCAAGATCGCCGAGGTCATGAACGAACTCGACAAGCCGCAGGTGGACACCCTGCTCGCGTCGCTCGAATCGCTCAGCACCGCTTCCGCCAACAAGGTGCGCCCGAAGATCTTCCTCTTCGACGACGTGCTCTACATGCCGCAGCGCAGCCGCGTACAGCTCTTCAACGACGTGTCGACGGACATCATCACGATGGCGTTGCGCGGATCGACGGGAGAACTGCGCGAATCGGTACTTGCCTCGATCGGCGCACGCCAGCGCCGCATGATCGAATCCGATCTCGCCATGGGCGATGCCGGCATCAACCCGCGCGACATCGCGATCGCACGGCGCTCGATCACCCAGGAAGCCATTCGCCTGGCGGCCAGCGGCCAGCTCGAGCTCAAGGACAAGGACGCGCAGGCGGCCTGATCGGGTAGGCGCGCCGCATGGGCCCGTCGAGCGTTCGGCTGGCGCGCCCCTCCTCACCGTATTTCCTGTTGAGCCCTGGCGAATGCCGGGGCTCAACGCTTGCCTGCCCAGCCTTCCGGGTACACTACTGCATTTTCCTTGGATCGGCCTCGATTTGAGGAGCACGCAGCAGCTCGACGCGTTGCAACGACCTTTGCGCGTCTTAACAGACGCACGGCGCTGCAGAAAACGCGATCGACGCTGCCCAGATGTAACCGGAGCCTTCCTGCTTCATGTCTGATGATCAGGATAAAGACAGCAAAACAGAGGCCCCGTCAGAGAAGAAGATCTCCGACGCTGCCGAGAAGGGTAACGTGCCCTTCTCCCGCGAGGCGACGATGTTCGCCTCGACGCTCGCGATCTACATCTTCTTCGTCTTCTTCCTTGCCGACGGCGTCAGCACCATGGCCGAGGCCCTCAAGGACATCTTCGAGCAGCCGGAAGCCTGGCGGCTGGAAAATTCGACCGACGTGGTGGCGCTCATCACCCATCTCGCATGGAAATCGACCGCGCTGGTCGTTCCGGCCTTCGTGCTGCTCATCCTCTTCGGTGTCGGCTCCTCGATCTTCCAGAACCTGCCGCGGCCGGTTCTCGACCGCGTCCAGCCGAAGCTGAACCGCATTTCGCCGATGGGCGGGCTCAAGCGCATCTTCGGCGCGCAGGGACTGGTCGAGTTCGGCAAGTCGCTGTTCAAGATCATCATCGTCTCCGTCGTCGTCGTGCTGGTGCTGTGGAACAACTACTTCGCGACGCTCGACTTGATGTTTTCGGACCCGGTCACGATGTTTTCGACGATGGCGAACGATCTCAACGAGATCATGATCGTCATCCTGTTTGCGACCGCGGTTCTGGCGATCGCCGACCTCTTCTGGTCACGGCACCATTGGTACACCGAACTGATGATGACCAAGCAGGAAGTGAAGGAGGAAATGAAGCAGGCCCAGGGCGACCCGATCGTCAAGTCGCGCCTGCGTTCGATGCAGCGTGACCGGGCGCGCAAACGGATGATCTCGTCCGTACCGCGTGCCACGCTGGTGATCGCCAACCCGACTCACTACGCTGTCGCGTTGCGTTATGTCCGCGAGGAAAGCGACGCGCCCATCGTCGTGGCGATGGGCCAGGACCTGGTTGCCCTGAAAATCCGTGAAATTGCAGAGAAAAATGGCATCCCCGTCTTCGAGGATCCGCCACTTGCACGCTCCATGTTTGCACAAGTCTCGGTCGATAGTGTGATTCCACCCGTGTTTTACAAGGCTGTTGCCGAGCTCATTCACAGGGTGCATGCGTCGCAACCAAAACGGATGACATAACTCCGATGAAAAAGTGCGAATTCTCCGAGAAGCGGGAACAGATCGTAGCTGAAGCAATCCGCCCTGTGGCGACCGAACTGCGGCTCATCGACGCCGCCGATTTCATCGCCCTCTTGCGGTTCGAATCCTACGCCAGCCTCGCCGATCTCGTCGAATCCGCGGCAGAACTTTACTTTCTGCCCGGTACGGTCAACTTCGGTCTCGGCGGCAACTACAATCTCGATTGGGATTGCGAGCCGGAAATCGTTCTCGACCTGGAGCTTAAGCCCCGCGGTATCACCATCTATGTCCGCCTGTCCCTCGGCAACGAGACGGCCGGCATCGAGATCAGCCATATCAGCTTCCAGAACCCGTCGGCCGACCCGGACGAGAACACGGCCTTCCTGGCGCGGAGCCTGGCGGACGCAAAATTCATCAAATCCTACGAACTGCCGCTCGCAAGCTAAAAGAACCGCGCATGCGCGCACCTGTATTCTGCAGAAGGCGCCGGCGCTGAATGCGCTTAGCTGATGTAGCCAAGGCGGATCGCCTTGGCGATCGCCTGGATGCGGTTGACCGAATCGAGCTTGGTGGTCGCAGCGCCCAGATAGGCGTTGACCGTATGGACGGAGAGGCCCATGCGCTCGGCAATCTCTTCGCTGATATGGCCGTCGCCCGCCATCTGCAGGCAGGCGATCTCGCGGTCACTCAAGGTTTCGGCCGGCGCCATGCGCTTTTCATCGGCGGCCAGCAGGTCGGTCATGATCATGCAACTGCGACCATGCAGATCCACCACCTGTTCGGTCGAGGCATCGATGTAGCTGCCGGCGAAGATGACGTAGCCGTTGCCCTGGGCGCCGAGCCTGACAGGAAAGGCTATGCCCGAATAGGCAAGCTTGCGCACTTTCAACCGATACGCAAAGGGCGCGAGTTCCGAGACTTCCGCTGCCTGATGCTCCCCTGCCCCGTTCCAAAGCGCCGGCAGCAGGGATTGATCGAGATGGGCAATCAGTTCCTCGCCATAGGCGGTGATGAGATCATGCGCGTTCGCTTCGGCCGTAAGGCCCCAGTTGTCGAGGACGCAGGTCAGCTTTCGGGCCGTGCCTTTACCGCTGAGGCGCAGCACGGCGAAATGCTTGGCATTGATCTGCCGCTGCATCGCTTGCAGACGCGTGACCAGGGTTGCGGCACGTGCGGCGCGGTTGCCCTGCCGGGCGAGCTTGTGGTCGTCGTCGATCCGCCCACCACCGAGAAAATGCGTCATCGCGCCCGTTCCTCACACAAGATTGTTGCGCACCGCGTAAGCTATCGCTTCCGATCGCGTCCTGGTCGCGGTCTTGCGCATGACGCTGGTGATGTAGTTGTTGATGGTGTTGCGCGAAATTCCGAGGATCACCGCGATCTCTTCGCTGGTTTTGCCCTCGGCGATCCAGAAGAGGCATTCGAGCTCGCGCTCCGTCAACTCGAAGTCTCGATCGTGCCGGACTTCGGCGCGCGTCGTGAAGCTTGCGAGGTAACCCGCAAGCAGCGTGACGTCCCGCAGGCTCTCCTGCGACAGGATCACGTCTTCCGGCATGAGCAGCATCAGCGAGAAGCGCAGCCGTCCGACGTTGAAGGTGACCGCACAATATTCGCGGCTGATACCGCGCGGCAGGTCGATGTCATCGGGCAGCGCGTAGAAACACGGCTGCAGCACCGCCAGGCATTTTTCAAGCTCGGTCGTCTTGGCGTGGAGCGACGTGACGACGCCGGAGAGGCGCCGCACCACGTCGAAGGGCCAATCGGAACAGACCACGAAGTCGAGCCCGTTGTCCTGCGAGATGTCATAGCGCGCCAGAAGATAGTGGCTCGCGCCGACATATTCGGTCAGCGCCGACAGACCGCTGCCAAGACCGCCCCGACCGGCGACTTCCCCCAGCCTTCGCAAAAGTTGTTCGCGCGAGAAACCGCCGCCGCGTGCACGTGTCGGTGCCGTCGGCAAAGGCCAGACAGCAATGTCTGCTTGCGAAATGTCCATGAGTTCAGCCCCCGTGCCGGATTCACATCCCGGAACTGCACTTGCACTGTCGCCGCCAACAGCCGGCCGAAGCCGAATATTACCACCAGTCGCAGATCAGGACGCGAATCAACTGTTAAAAATGTACATCGGCACGAGAAAAATACCACCGCCCTGTTCTGGCTATTTACTTCACATCCTGTGCATAGACCGATTCGACCCAGATAGGCCTCGCCTGTTCTGCCCAATGACGTTCATCGCCTTTGCCAAGGCACAACACATTGATAGACAACGCATTTCTACTTGAAAACCTGCCGTTCCCGCGCGTCAGCCGCGATCCTGGACAGCGCTATTGGCGTGGTTTTGCCCAACAAACGGGCGCTTATTGCCGAAATTCGAAAATTAGAACCTGAAGAAATTATACTTTGTTTTCACAGCTGTGGCTGAAATGCATCAGGAGTTTTTCAGGCTCTTCTCATTTTACCGATATATAAATTGTGAAACTTTCAGAATAAATCTGAGTGCATGCGAAGTTATATTTCAGTTTGACTATGTATAGCTGGAATCCGGTATAGTAGATGACCGCACCGAATGCACGCCATGCGCGCGCGACGAATCTATAAATTAAGATATCGTTAAAATATTACCATTCTCGGCTCCCACAGGACTCAGCGGCCTCACTTCGAAACTTGAAGCAAATTTGCGGCAGTGGCGGCGGACGCGCCCGGACTCTCACAATATTTGGCCCGAACATAGACGACGCCGCCTGACATGCGGGAGCGACGCCACAAAGACAAATCCCACCACAAGGGCGGGATCTGTTTGATTGCGGCAGGGCTGCGGCGATATCAGGCGGCCTTGTCGAGGGCCCATTTGCGCAGGATTTTCGCCGCGCGTTCTTCGCTGATCTCGACCATCCGGGCCAGGCGCCTTTCCGGGCCCTCCTTGACGCGGCGGTTGAAGCCACCGTCTTCGCCCATATTGAGCAGGTCGTCGGTGCTGTCGAAACCGAAGTCCGACCCGAAGCCTTCCATGAGCGCCCCGCCGGCACCGGCATTGGCCGGAGAGAAGTCGGGCAGTTCGAGACCGGCGGCTTCGCCTTCCAGCTGGCCGGCAGTGCTGCCGAACCCGAGCTGACGGGCGAGCGGCCGCATGCCCCAGACGACCAGAGCGGCCACCACGATAAAGGCAAGGGCATTGATGATGCCGCCGAGATTGCGGGTCAGCGTTTCCATCACGCCGGGGCCAGCGACGGCCTGATCGAGCAATTGCGTTTCGACGAAGTCCATGGCGGTCAGGGTCACGACGTCGCCGCGGTTCGTATCAAGACCGGCAGCGGAAGCGACGATCTTCTGCATGTCCTGCAGATAGGCGTCGATCTTCGCCTGGTCGGCCGGCTCGCCGACCATCGCGGCCAGTCGGCCACGGTTGACGACGACGGCAATGGAGAGGCGTTCGATCGTGTAGCTGTTCTTGACGGTAGCAATCGTCTTGCTGTTGATCTCGTAGTTGGTCTGCTCTTCCTTCTTCTCGGCCTCGTCGCTCGACTTCGGGCCGGCGCCGCCGCTCGGGGCAGCCTGAGGAATGTTCTGCTGGACGGTGGCGGCATTGTCCGGCTGCTGCTGGCTGGACTTCTGCTCTTCCTTGGTCACGCGCGTGGAGCGTTCAACCCGCGATTCCGGATCGAAGACCGTTTCCTGGATCTGCTGGGTATCGGTGTTCAGCCGCGCGGTGACACTCGAACGGAAATTGTCCATTCCGAGGAAGGGCGCCAGCGCGTTGTCGATCTTCTTCTCGAGCTCGGTCTGCACATTCTGGACGACGCCGAGCGACTGGTTGAGAGCGCTGTTGGCCGGATCGTCGCCGGAGGCGAGCAACTGTCCGGTCGAATCAAGCACGGTCACGTCATCGACGTCGAGCCCCGGTACGGAAGAGGCGACGAGATGGCGGATCGAGGCAGCGGCGCTGCGGCCGACGGTGGCGCTGGCGCGGATCATGACCGAGGCTGTGGGGTTCTGGTCCGCCTTGCGGAAGCTGCCGCGTTCCGGCATCACGATGTGGACGCGGGCGGCGGCGATGCCGGAAATCTGCTGGATGGTACGGCCGATTTCGCCTTCGAGGGCACGCACCCGCGTCACTTCCTGCATGAAGGAGGTGAGGCCGAGCGAACCGACATTGTCGAAGAGTTCGTAACCGGCATTGGCACTGCTCGGCAGGCCACGCTCGGCGAGCAGGAGGCGCGCCTTGCTCGTCATGCCGACGGGAACCTGGAGGCTGGCGCCATCGGAGCCGACATTGAAATCGATATTGGCCTCAGCCAGCGCGATGCTGATCTGGGTGACATCGCTGCGTTCGAGCCCGACATAGAGCGTTTCGAACGAGGGTCTGTTGACGTAAATGCCCGCCCCGAGCACCAGGCCGACCGCGACCATGCCGGCTGCCGCCAGCGCGATCAGCTTGCCCTGCCCGAGATTGCTCAGGTTCTTCGTGACCGTCGAAAGTTGATCCAACAGACTCATTCTGTTTCCGCACCCAGTATCGCAGAGCTTTCAGGCCGGTCATCGGCCGAGCGCCCTGCGCAGTTCCAACATTCGGGTTTGCTGGGTATCGGCATGCTTTGTATCGACTTCCAATGCGCGCGAATCTACCAGCCCCGATCGGGACCGTAGGAAACGAAACTTGCGCGAAATTGGCTTGATCGGCTCAGATCGCCGATCGAATGGACGCATCGGCAGAGTTATCCACTGACTGACAGGAGCCCGTGAAAGCGGATATCCGGGGCAAACGGCATGAGCGGAGCGCTGGCCTGCGCGCCGCAAGCCGCTGATTTTGCGGCGCTATTGCCAGATTCGTGCGTCGCACAGACTTCCGACGAGCTCAAAACGCCTCGAAATCACCCGCTGCCCTGGTCAGCGGCTGGGAGTGGCCGTGGCGCAACATGCCGTTGCCAAGTGCCTTCTTCATATCGGCAAGCTTGACGAGGCTGACGGCGGTGGTCACGTCGACGAGCCAGTCGTCGGGGATCGACGCCGTTATCGTGTCGATGAACTCCGCGAGGCCACGCGTCTTCTGCACGGCGAGGTCGATGCCCTGCAGCAGCATCATCTTGTCCGGATTGGCGAGCGCATCGGCCCCCTCATCACCTGCCAGCTGCGGCTCGATCCGTTCGATCAGATAGGCGACGTCATGCAGCTCGGTGACGATGCGCATCAGCACTTCGGGCAGTGCTTCTTCCACGTGCGGCATGTGGCCCTGGTAGTCGGTCTGCATTGATATGTCTCACGTGGCTCGGGGCTTCGGTAGAAGGTCGTATTTGCGGCCTGCGAGGCGCCTGCCTCGCAGGATCAGAAGAATTCGATCGAGCTTTCGGCCGGCTTCGGCGCGATGACCGGACGCTCCTCCATCTGTACGGTGCGCTGCGTCTCGACGCCGGTCAGGGCATATTGCCGGGCCCGGCCGCTGGACGGCCAATACTCGAGCTTGCGACCGTGCTCGCCGCCGGTGCTTTCGCCGACGATGCGGATGCCTTCGTCGAGCAGGAACTGCCGTGCGAAAGCGGCATTCTGTTCGCCGACATTGGAGAAACGCGCGATCGTCTTGGCGCCGCCAAAGATCTTGGCTTCAAGACGATCTCGACGCGCGCCCTGCTTCAGCAGTCCGTTGATCAGGAGTTCCATGAGATGGACCCCGTAGCGGGTCGCGTCGCCGCCGGAAGCAGGCGACGTCGCGGAACCTGGCAGCAGGAAATGGTTCATGCCGCCGACACCGACCACGGGATCGCGCATGCATGCCGCCACACAGGAGCCGAGAATGGTCGACAGCACGATATTGGGATCGTTGAAGACCTTGTACTCGCCCTGGATGACATGCACGCGCTTGCCGGCGGCTTCCATGTTCATTTGAGCGCCCCGAATACGGCTTCGATCGCCGCCTTCATCTTTTCGATGGTGAAGGGCTTGGCGAGCACGTTGTTGGCACCGAGGGCCGCCGCCTTCTGAACCAGTGCGCGATCGCCCTGGGCCGTCAGAATGATGAAGGCCGCCTTCTTGGTCGCCGGGTTGGAACGGACCGCCTGCAAGAGGCCAAGGCCGTCCATCTTCGGCATATTGAAGTCGGAGATCACCAGATGGTGCGGGTTCTGGGCCATGATCTTCATGCCCTGCTCCCCGTCACCGGCGGCGGTGATCTGCTTGAAACCGAGCTGCTGCAGGGCATCACCCAGCAGCAGGCGGCTCGTCACCTGATCGTCAACGATCAGAACTTTGATTTTTTCGGCGATGGACATTATTCGCTTCCTTCCTTGCGGAGCGCCGCTGCTTTCAGGACCTCCTCCCCGATGGAACCGAGGGGGAGCTGGGTTTCAACGGCGCCCAATTCATAGGCGACTCTCGGCATGCCGTAGACGACACATGTCTTTTCGTTTTGTCCGAAGGTCTTTGCCCCGGCATGCCGCATTTTCAGGAGACCGGAGGCGCCATCGCGCCCCATGCCGGTCAGAATGACGCCGATCGCATTGCGGCCGGCGAGTTCAGCAACGGAATCAAACAGCACATCTACCGACGGCCGATGTCCGTTGACCGGTTCGCGATCGACCAGGCGGCAGCAGGGTGCCGTCGCGTTCGCGACCTGCAGATGGCGCTCGCCACCGGGTGCCAGGTAGACCTTGCCGATTTCGAGCCGCGCACCATCCGTCGCCTCCTGCACCGTCGGCGCGCACAGGCGGTTCAACCGCTCGGCAAAGCTCTTGGTGAAGGTGTGCGGCATGTGCTGCGTGATGACGGTCGGCGGGCAATTGCCCGGGAACTTCTGCAACACCGTGATCAGCGCTTCGACGCCGCCGGTCGACGCACCGATGGCGATGATCTTGCGGCCGGCCCGGTATTCCGAAGCCGTGTTCGCGTTGGCGGCAGCGGGAGAGCCCGCGATCTTGTTGCCGGTGATGATGAACTTGCGCTGCGAACGCGCTGCCGCCTTCACCCTGTCGACCAGGCCGGCGAAGGGATGTGGATCGCCCGGGTGCGGCTTGCCGACGCAATCGAAAGCACCGATTTCGAGTGCGGCGATCGTCGCCTCTGCGCCCTTGTGTGTCAGCGTCGAGACCATGATGACCGGCATCGGTCGGAGCCGCATGATCTTGTCGAGGAATTCGAGGCCGTTCATGTTCGGCATTTCGATGTCGAGCGTGACGACATCGGGGTCGAGCTGCTTGATCGCCTGGCGCGCTTCCATGGCGTCGGCCGCCTGGCCAACGACGGTCACATCAGGGTCGGCGTTCAGGACAGCGGTGATCAGGCCACGCATGGTGGCCGAATCGTCAACGACGAGAACACGAGCGGGAGCGGTCATGCCCGTCCTCCATGAAACTTGCCGGTATGGCGGTAGGTGGTGATGCCGATGTTGTCGAAGTGCGACTTGGCGTCACCCGACACGCGCTCGGAATGGCCTATATAAAGATGACCGTCAGTGTTCAGCATGCCGGCGAAGCGCGACCAGATCTTCATCTGCGTCGGTTCGTCGAAATAGATGACGACGTTGCGGCAGAAAATGACGTCGAACGGACCCTTGAACGGCCACTGCGCCATCAGGTTCAGCTCGTTGAAGGTGATCAGGCGCTTTACCCGGTCGTCGACCTGCCACTTGAAGCGGCCGCCGGCATTGACCTCGGAGAACCATTGCTTGCGCATCGCCGGATTGACGGTTTCAAGCGCGGTTGCGTCATAGGCGCCGGCACGGGCGAGTGCCAGGATCTTCGGATCGATGTCGGTCGCAAGGATGCGGAAGTCGTAGTCGGCCGCGTTCGGCAGCAGCGACAGAACCGTCAGCGCGATCGAATAGGGCTCCTGCCCGTCCGAGCAGGCCGCCGACCAGATACGCACCCGGCCGCCGGCCTTGGCGCGCGCGATCAGCTCCGGCAGCACGTCGGTCTTCAGGTGCTCGAAATGGTGGTTCTCGCGGAAGAACCGCGTGAAGTTGGTGGTCAGGTGCGAAAGCATGTCGCGACGCGCGGCGGCGCCGGCGGGCGAAGCGACCAGCTGACAATAATCCCGGAAGCCCTTGAGCCCGAGATTGCGGATGTGCTTCGACAGACGCGAATAGACGAGCGACGCCTTGCTTTCGTTGAGATAGATGCCGGCATCCGCATAGATCATCGCGGCGATCTCGGTGAGATCGCGGCGGGTCAATGGATATTCGCCGCTGGCCAGGCACTCGTCCGGCGACAGCTTCTGTTCGAATGCGACCTGGTTCCTCATGCCGCTTCCCTTTCTTCCTGCGGGAAGATTGCTTCCAGCTCTATGAGGCAGATCATCCGGCCCTCGATCGCCAGCACACCGCGGGCGAAGCTCTTCTCGAACTCCGACGAGACGACGTCGGGTGTCGGCTGGATCTTGTCATTGGTGATGGTCAGGATGTCGGAGACGGCATCGACCAGGAGACCGACGGCCTGGCTTTTGACCTGCGCAACGATGATGACGTGACGCACGGTCGGTTCGGCCGGCTTCATGCCGAGCCGGGCCGAAAGATCGATGATTGGCAACACGGCACCACGCAGATTGATCACGCCGAGCACGTAGAGTGGCGCATGCGGCATCGGCGTTGCGGGCGTCCAGCCACGGATCTCGCGCACCGACATGATGTTCACGCAGAATTCCTGAGCCCCGACGCGGAAAGCGATCAGCTCCCGTCCGTCCGCCGTCAGATTTTTTGCGGCATAGGTCATTGTCATTATCCGACTGCAGCAAGTGACATTTCAGGCTTCAGCGATTGCCCGCGCGAGGCAGCGACGATCGCGTCGACATCGAGGATGAGCGCCACGCGGCCGTCGCCGAGAATGGTCGCCGCAGCGATGCCCGGCACGTGGGTGTAGTTGGCCTCGAGGCTCTTGATCACCACCTGGCGCTGCCCCTGGATCGCATCGACCATCAGCGCACGCTGACCGCCACCTTCCGATTCCACCAGAAGTGCTACGCCCTCGACCGGGTTCGCCTGGATGGCGCGGAAATTCAGGATCCGGCCGACGTCGACGAGCGGGCAGAAGGAGTTGCGGATCGAGATCAGCCGCTGGTTGGAGCCGAAGGAATGGATCGCCGAAGCTTCCGGCTGCAGGGTCTCGACGATCGCGGTCAGCGGCACGACGAGCGTCTGGTTGGCGACGGTGACCACCATGCCGTCGAGCACGGCGAGCGTCAGCGGCAGGCTCATGGTGAAGACCGAACCGTGACCCGGCTTCGAGGAGATGTTGATGCGGCCACCGAGCGCCTGGATCGAGCGCTTGACCACGTCCATGCCGACGCCGCGGCCGGAAATGTCGGAGATCTTGTCCGCCGTCGAGAAGCCGGCGTGGAAGATCAGGTTGTCGATCTCTTCGTCCGAGAGATTTGCGTCGGCCGCGATCAAGTCGTTGTCGATCGCCTTCTGGCGGACCTTCTCGCGGTTGATGCCAGCGCCGTCGTCGGCAAGCTCGATAACGATGCGGCCAGAGCGATGCTTGGCCGTCAGGCGCACGGTGCCTTCAGCGCTCTTGCCGGCGGCAAGGCGTTTTTCCGGCGTTTCGAGGCCGTGGTCGACCGCGTTGCGGATCATGTGGGTCAGCGGCTCGGCAAGCTTGTCGATGACCGTCTTGTCGACTTCGGTGTTCTCGCCCTCGGTGATCAGGCGGACCGATTTGCCGGTCATGTCGGCGATTTCGCGAACGATACGCGACATGCGCTGGAACACCGGCTTCACCGGCTGCGCGCGGATCGCCATCACCGAATCCTGGATCTCGCGGGTGAGCTGCTGCAGCTCTTCGAGACCCATGTTGATCGAGGACGTGCCGTTGGCGTCATTCTCGACGACGCTCTGCGAGAGCATCGCCTGGTTGATGACCAGTTCGCCGACGAGGTTGATCAGGCGATCGACACGGTCGAGATCGACGCGGATCGTCGGCGTCCCGGCCGATGCGGCGGCCTGCTGGGCGGCAGCGCTCTGGGCCGCAGCACTGGCGGCGGGTGCTGCCTTCTCGGCCGGGGCGCGGGCTGCGGATTGCGCCATCTGCAGCACGTTGCTGGCGGTGCCTGCGGCCGAAACGGCGGCGTTGCGGATGTCCTGCTGTCGGGACGCGAGCTGTTCTTCCTCCTCGACGACACCGACCGAAACCGCCGGCACATCATCAAGGATCGAAAGATCGAAAGGCACCGGCTGCATCGGCAGCTCTTCGCCCGACTGCGTAGCCTCGTCTTCGACCAGGGAAATCTCCAGGTCGCAATCCCACTCGGCGAATTCGAAGACGGTGCGGATCGCGTCCTCGCCCTTGTCGGTCGCAAGCTGGATCTTCCAGGAGAAATAGGCGCTCTCCGGGCTCAGCCGCTCGAGCGTCGGCAGTGCGCCCATGTCGCAATGGATGCTCATTTCGCCAAGGCGGGAGAGGTCGCGCAGAAGCAGCGTTGCCTCATTGCCCTTGGCATAGAGATCGGACTTCGGCTTGAAGACGATCTCGTAGGTGGGCATTTCCATCAGCGGCGGTTCTTCGGCAGCGTCGAAGTCGTCGAAGGAGAAAGCGACCGGTTGGAACCCTTCGTCGTTGACCGGCGGCGGGGCCACGGCGGCGACGGGCTTGGCAACCACTTCGACCGGCGCTGGGGCGGCTGCTGACGCTTGCGGCACTTCGCCGTTCGCCAAAGCCTCGAGCTCCTTGATCAGCTGGCGGCTGCGCGCCTCGTCGACACTGCCGCCGTCACGAGCGGCATTGGTGAGGTCGGCGAGCACGTCGGCCGACTTCAGCATGACCTTCAGAACCTCCGGACCGGGATCGAGCCGGTTGGAACGAACGCAATCAAGGGTCGTCTCGAACACATGCGCGAAGGAGACGAGGTCGTCGAGCCCAAAGGCGCCGGCGCCGCCCTTGATCGAGTGCACCGCGCGGAACACCGCATTGACCGTTTCCGGGTCGCGGTCGCCGTCATTGAGCTTCAGCAGACCCGATTCCAGTTCAGCGAGTTGCTCCTCGCACTCCTGGAAGAAGATCTCTTTGATTTCGTTCATATCCATTGGAGGCTATCCCCGGACTTCAGGCCGTTACGCGCTCAATTGCATCGATGAGTTTGGTCGGGTCGAACGGCTTGACGATCCAGCCCGTTGCCCCCGCCTGGCGCGCGCGGTTCTTCTTTTCCGCATCACTTTCGGTGGTCAGCACCAGGATCGGGATGGCGCGGTAGCGATCGTTCTTGCGCACGCCTTCGATGAAACCGAAACCGTCGAGACGCGGCATGTTGATATCGGTGACGATCACATCGGGGTTGGCTTCTTCCAGAACCTCAAGTCCCTCGACGCCGTCCTCGGCCTGGATCGTTTCGAACCCGGCATTGTTCAGCGTGACCAGCAGCATGTTTCGGATCGTCCGGGAGTCGTCGACCGTCAGAACTCGCTTCTTCATTTCTCAAATCTCCTTTGCCACCAGATGATCGATTTCGACCCCGATGAGCTGTGTCGTTTTCTCGAAAGCGTCCGACACCTTGCTGAAGGTGAAAGACAAATGATCCTCTTCCCAGGTCTTGGCGCCGGCCATCAGCACCTGGACACAAAGCGTGCCCACCCGCTCGACCGCCGAAGCGTCGATCACGATGTCGCTGCCTTTCAGAGCGATCAGCTTCTCGTGCAACGCCGTCGCCTCATTCAGGTCCAGCACCGGAGCGAGGCTGAGCGTCTTCTGAGCGGTCTTCTTGCTGGCCATTCCTGTCTTCCTCGACTGCTAACTCTGTACTGCTCTTGAAATCAGCGCTGCCATCCGGCGAGCTGCCGTTGCGGCCCGTCGTCGAACAGCGGCAGTCCCGGCTCTTCGGCAATCACGCCCAGGGCCGGCCGGCTCGGTTCACGACCGGCAGCTGACGAAACAGGATGACGCCGCTCCAGACGAAACCGACGGATGGTTTCGCCAAGCTCGACGATGACGGTGTGGAGATCGTCCGACGAACGCGCGGTTTCTCCCGCCAGGGCAGCACTTGCCTGCACGCCCTGCGAGATCGTGCCGATCTCGGCCGCGACACCCCGGAGGTCGCCGACCTGTTGCTCCGCTTCGCGGGCTATGCCGGAAACGGCCGAATTGATCGACGTGACCTGCTCGACGATGCTGCTGATCGCGTCCTGGGTGCGGCCGACGATCTCGACACCGGTTTCGACCTGCGCCTTGGTGCCGGAGACGAGCTGCTTGATTTCACGGGCCGCCTCGCCGGAGCGCTGCGCGAGGGCGCGCACTTCCTGGGCGACGACGGCAAAGCCGCGACCGCTGTCGCCAGCCCGCGCCGCTTCGATGCCGGCATTGAGCGCCAGCAGATTGGTCTGGAAGGCGATCTCGTCGATCACGCCGATGATCTGGCCGATCTTTTCAGCCGATGCCTCGATGTCGGCCATGGCGCTGATTGCCTGGCCGGCGATTTCGCCGCTGCGCTCGACGGCGATGCGGGTTTCGTTGGCCTTCGTTTCCGTGGCGCTGATGCGGCCGGAGCCGCTCGCCATGCGTCCAGCCATGTCGGCAAGTGCTGCAAGCTGCCCGGACAGCGCATCGGCTTCCACACTCGCCTTGTCCGAGAAGGCAGCCGCGTTTCCGCGCATGCGATCGACCAGAGCTTCGGCGGAACGGTTGTGGTGGTCAGATGCCTGCAGGCTCTGTTGAATTTGTTCCAGCGCCGCATTCAGACTGGCGACGATCGGCTGGTAGGCTTCCGCTGCCGCTTCCGGCAGCCGCGCACCAAGATCGCCCTGGCTCAGACTCTCGGCAAAGTCGCCGAAGAGCGCCTTGACTTCCTGTTCGTCGGCGCTGCGCTGCTCGGTCAGCTGCCGCTGGTGCTGCTGGCGCAGGGCATTGAAACGGAGCGAAACACCGATCTCGGTGTCGACGAAGACGGTGCGCACCAGCGCGGCGACGAGGTCGCAGAGCTCGCGGCGACGCGCCTTGCCCATCGGCAGGAAAGATCTCGGCCAGGCCTCTTCGATGAGACCGACGAGCAGATGTTCGAGCACGACCGCGTGGCTTGCCATCTGCCAGCGCGGATCGAGACCCATGCGGCTTGCCGTGTCGGCGAGCACCTTGACGCGCTCGGCATAGAGCCCATCGAAACGCGCGTCGGTCAGCACGTTCCAGTGCGACGACTGAAGATCCTGGAGGCGATCGATTTGGCGATCGCTGTCGAAATGGCGGGCGGCATCGGGATAGGTCTGGAGGCGCTGGAAAAGGTCGCGAAGCGCCTGGTCGATGCGGGGAGAAAGCTTCTGTCTATGATCCCGGACGCGGTTGCAGCTCTCATCGTCGAGCCCGGCAAAACGCAAGCGCTCCAGCAGGCTGCCTGCCTGGCCCTTCCTTGCCTGTTCTGACGATGCTTCCTGCCTCAACGCTGATCCCCGGGTAATGCGCGTTTTCGAATTTGCCCGGGGCGGTTCAAGGGGAGCCACAGTCCACCGGACGTGCACGCCACATCGATGAGATCAGCCCCCGCCAGCAGCGTCTGCTATCGTTCATCCCGCAAGTAAATTCGGTGAAGAATGGATACCGGACCGGAACCGGTACGGCGGGGCGGCATCATGCCTTGAGGAGACTTGTGAATTATCCCATTCCGACGTGTGGGACCATGTTTATGGTTAATTCCTTGCTTGAAGGTTAACGGTCCCTCGCCTCTAATCGGATTCACTAAAATTCGCAGGGTGTTTTCGCGGGCCATTTCTGCACTGCAACAAAACTGTAATAAAGCCCCTGGATTACAACAGGTTCTCACTCACAAGAGTTTAGAATTGTACTTCGACTTGCGCTCGCGTATCGAAGCGAAAGTGAAGTGGGCGCTCAATGCGCGAAGAAACCTTCGCAAGAGCGGGATGAGGAAAAGTGTGTGCGGTTTTCCTCCCGCATCCCGCTCTAACTAGTAAGAAATCGATCACGTTTATGATTGGGGTCGCTGCGACCCAAATCATCGTGATCTAGGCAAAGCGACATCATGATGATGCGCTTACAGGAAACGAACAATGATTGTTCTTGGTATTGGCGCCGCACTCACAGCAATCCTGACAATGATGGCAGTATCGATCGTGCTCAACATCGAGCATAACCGCTCGGCAAATCGCAGCTCTGTGTTTTGAGCGGGCTCGGGCCCGTATCTTACTGACACAGCCAAGCGTCTTGCGGCCGTGACCGGATGTTCTACGGCCGCTTTTCTTTGCCTGTATGCTTGAGTGCCGCCTCGCGCCATGCCTGCGCATAGATGACGAAGCTCTCGGGAATCTCGCCCGCAACCGGCTCGATCCCGGTCCTGACCCTCGATCCCTGGACGAGGCAGGCTGCACCGAGGCTCGTGCCCGTAACATTCTGGGGATCGGCGAAGACCGGCCTTCCGGTCGCCGCTGCGAGCATGCGCAGATAGGCCTTGTTTGCGGCAAACGGTCCCTCGACGACGACCTCCCCGCGCGCGCCGATCAGATCGAGGCAGGTGGCCGTCATCAGCGCCAGGTGAAACGAGACGACGGCAAAACGCTCGGCGGCGCCAAGCGCCTGTTCGTCGGTCGTCCAGATCGCCTTCGAAGCCGGAAAGGGACCAGACCCCTCGGGAATGGACGGCAGCAGCATGTGGCCGGCCTTGGCGACCGTCTCTTCCACATCCGGCGATGCGGGAACCGACCCCTCCCCCAGCAGAAGCTGGAAGGCGCGGCCGCCCATGAAGCGGGCCGAGGGCACGGGCTCGCCGAGCGCGTTGACGTTGATGAGCGTGTCGCGATGTTCGTCGAGCGCCTTCGGCTCTGCGCCGACCGCCAGCATGACGACCCAGGTACCAGTGGAGACCACCGAGAATGGCGAAGCGCGCGTCAGCAGATGCGGGAGCAGCGATGCGTTGGAATCATGAATGCCGCAATAGACGGGCGTCTCGGCGGCAATGCCGGTTGCGGCACAGAGTTCCGGTCGCAAGGCACCGGCGATATCGTTCGCCTTCAAAACCGGCGCAAAGAGTGGCCTCCAGCCCTGGCGTTCGACCAGAGACGAGAACGTGCCGGCTCGCGGGTTCCAAAGATCGGTGTGACAACCGAGCGAGGTCAGTTCGTTGCAGAGCACGCCGGTCAGCCGATAGGTCCAGTATTGAGCGTAGGTGAGGATCGAGGCGACCCGGGCAAAATCATCGGGAAAGGTCTTCTGCTGCCAAAAGAGTTGCGCCCCGACATTGAGGCCCATCGGCAGGCGTGCCGAGCCGGTCTCGGAAAATGGCGGCCGCGCCGCATCATATTCGGCGGCAAGGCTGTCGGGACCGGCGTATTCATAGTCCAGCACCGGAAGCGCAAGGTGGCCTGCCGGATCGAGCACCACCGCTGTCGCGCCATGGGTGGTAATGGAGACTGCCTCGAAGGCGTGTTCGGCGTTGAGCGCCGCGAGGCTCTCAAGCAGGAAGGCCCAGAGATGGTCGATATCGAAATGCGGATAGGGACCGTCCCTTTGTACCACATTCGCCGTTTTGCGAACGGCGATCTCCTCAAACCGCTCGAGATCGACGGCCGCGACCTTCGCATTGGTCTTGCCGATATCGATGACGCCAACGACCCGCATCGCATCAGTCCATATGAAAGACGGTCTTGAGCGGCACCGCCACCGGCTCGTTATCGCCACGGGTTTCCATGATATCGGCCATGTAGGCCCACCACTTCCGCATGACCGGATGGGAGGGCAGGTCGGCCATGCGGTGATCGTCAGTGCGCCAGAGCACGCCGAAGAGCAGGCTGGTCTCCTCGTCCAGATGGATGGAATAGTCGGAGACGCCCGCCTCCTTCAGGAGCGCCGCCAGCTCCGGCCAGATGGCATCGTGCCGCGCCTTGTATTCGGCGGCCATGCCCGGGTTCAGCCGCATGCGGAAGGCGTATTTTTCCATCGGAACCTCAATGCGCGAGACGGCGGCGGGCACGCCGCCAGAGAATGGGGAGTGCGATGACCGAGATCAGCAGCAGTCCGATGAAGATCGACATGACGATACCAGGCACGTTGAGAAGGCCGAAGCCGAAGGTCACCATGCCCATGATCAGCGCCGCGAGCACGACGCCGGGGATGGTTCCGGAGCCACCGAGAATGTTGACGCCTCCGAGCACCACCATCGTCACCACTTCGAGCTCCCAGCCGAGCGCGATCGACGGACGGGTCGAGCCGAGGCGCGAGGTCAGGCAGATCGATGCAAGCCCCGCCATCAGACCGGTAAGCAGGAAGAGGATAAACTTGATGCGCGCGACCCGGATGCCGGAAAAAAGCGCTGCAGTCTGATTGTTGCCAATGGCATAGACCGCACGGCCGAAATTGGTCTTGTGCAGGACGATGCCGTAGACGACGGCGAGGATGACGAAGAGCGTGAACTCGAAGGAAAACACCCACCAGACATAGCCTTGGCCGAACCAGGAGAAGCTGTCGGGATAACCGGTGAAGGCCTGGTCGCCGAGGATGATGAAGGAGAGCCCGCGGAACAGGCTCATGGTGCCGATGGTCACCACGATCGACGGCAGCCCGAGACCGGTGATCAAGAGGCCGTTGACCGCGCCGCAAATGAGGCCGACGGAGAGGCCGATCGCCACCAGCGCCGGCGTGTCGAAGCCGAGCTGGACGGCATAACCCATCGCCGTCGAGGCAAGCGCGATGATCGAGGCCACCGACAGATCGATCTCGCCGGAGATGATCACGAGCGCCATGGCAAAGGCGATCATCGCCTTTTCGGTGAAGTTGAAGGTCGCGTCCGAAAGGTTCCAGGGATCGAGGAAATACGGCGACGCCAGGGAGTTGCCGAGGAAGATCAGGCAGGCGACGACGAACAGTAGGCTTTCCCAGCTCTTCAAAAGCCGGGCGCCGGGCCCTTCCAGTCGATCGGGGATGTGGCGGGGAGCAAGGTGGGTTTCGGCCATCACACAGCCTCCGCTTTTCTCAGGATGACGCGTCCCTTGCGCCGCTCGGCGCGGGCGTTGACGGCAACGGCGATGATGATGACCATGCCCGAAATCGCCATCTGGGCGAAGGGCGAGATGTTGATGACCGGCAGGGCGTTCTTGATCACGCCGAGAAACAGCGCGCCGAGCACCGCGCCCGCCACGGTACCGATGCCGCCGGCGATCGAGATGCCGCCGATGACACAGGCCGCGATGATGTCGAGCTCGAAGCCGGCGGCGATGTCGACATAGGCGACGGCATAACGGGACACCCAGAGATAGCCGGAAAGCCCGGCGAGCGCACCCGAAAGGCAATAGGCCGAGAAGCGGGTGCGGCCGACATCGATGCCGGTATAGACGGCCGCATGCGGATTGCCGCCGACCGCATAGAAGGCGCGTCCGAGGGCGGTGCGGCTCATGAGTAGGAACATCAGCGCGATCACGACCAGCGACAGCCAGGAAAGAACCGGGAAGCCGAAGAGCGCGTCGCGCGGCAGCGCCTTGAATGCATCACTCATCTGGTGCGCGTTGATCCACTTGCCGTCGGTCAAGAGGAAGATCAGGCCGCGATAGATAGTGAGCGTGCCGAGTGTCACGACGATCGGCGGAATATCGAGTTTCCAGACGAGCGCGCCGTTGATCATACCGAGCAACGCGCCGAGCGCGATCGCGGCGAGCATGATCAGTGGGATCGGCAGGCCCGGAAAAGCAGCGTTCAGCATCGCCGCGACCATGCCGGAGAGCGCCAGGTTGGCAGCCATCGAAAGGTCGATGCAGCGCGTCAGGATCACAGCCATCTGGCCGAGCGCCAGGATAATGAGGATCGAGGTGTCGTTGTAGACACGCGCGAGATTGGCGGGAGCGACGAAAGGCGGGAAACGCCAGGTGATGAGCGCGAGCAGCACGGCGATCGCGCCGACGAGCAGCAGCTCACGATTCTTTAGAAACTTCGCCATCACGCGGCCTCCTGAATGCCGGCAGCGGCACGCACCAGCTTTTCGGCCGTCAGATCGGCGCGCTCGAAGCGCCCGGCGATCCGCCCCTCGCGCATGACGATGACGCGGTCGGACATCCCCATGATCTCGGGGATTTCCGAGGAGACCATGATGACGCTGAGGCCTTGAGCCGCAAGCTCGCTCATGAAGGCGTGCACGGCCGCCTTGGAGCCGATGTCGATGCCCTTGGTCGGCTCGTCGAGAATGATCACCTTCGGCTTGGTCGCCAGCCACTTGGCGATGACGACCTTCTGCTGGTTGCCGCCCGAGAGCGTGCCGACGTCTTGATCGAGCGAAGCAGCACGCAGATCGAGGCGCGCGGTGTACTCGCGGGCGAGCGCGAACTCGTTGGCAAGTTTTAGGAAGCCCGAGCGCGAGGTCCGCGACAGCGACGGCAAGGTGACGTTTTGAAAGATCGGCAATCCGATGATCGCGCCCTGGCGGCCGCGCTCTTCGGGCACATAGACGATGCCGCTGCGGATCGCCTCGGAGGGGCTGCGGATCACGAGCACCTCGCCATCGAGCCGGACCGCACCAGCGGAAGGCCGGGTGACGCCGATCAGCGACTGCATGAATTCCGATCGGCCGGCGCCGACGAGACCGTAGAAACCGAGGATCTCGCCGCGGCGAAGCTCGAAATTGATGTCCTCGAACTCGGTCGGGTGGCGGTAGCCCGAAACGGTGAGCACCGGCGCGCCGATCACCACTTCCTTCTTCGGGTAAACCGAGCCGACGGCGCGGCCGACCATGAGGCGCACCAGTTCGTCCTGGCTGACATCGGCAATCAGGCCCTCATCCACCATCGTTCCATCGCGGAAGACGGTGTAGCGATCGGCAATGCGGAAGATCTCGTCGAACTTGTGACTGATGAAGAGGATCGCCTTGCCGTCAGCCTTCAACCGCTCGACGAGCGCATAGAGCTCGTGGATCTCCTTGTGCGACAGCGCGGCGGTCGGCTCGTCCATGATGACCACCTGGGCATCGACGGAAAGCGCGCGGGCGATCGCGACGAGATGTTTCTTGGCAATGCCGAGATCACGCAGGCGGATCGTCGGATCGAGATCGGCACCGGCGCGCGCAAGCAACGCGCGCGCATCAGTATTGAGCTTCTTCCAGTCGATCAGGCCGAAGCGATTGCGCGGTGCATGGCCGAGGAAGATGTTTTCGGCGACCGAGAGCTCATCGAAAAGCACGGTTTCCTGGTGGATCGCGGTGACGCCGGCACGCGCTGCGGCAAGTGCCGTCGGGAAATGGACCTCCTGCTCCGCAACGCGGATCGTGCCGCCATCCGGCTGATAGATGCCGGTCAGGATCTTCACCAGCGTCGACTTTCCGGCGCCGTTTTCGCCGATCAGCGCGGTCACCGATCCCGGATAGAGCGACAGCGAAACATCAGAGAGCGCCTTGACGCCGGGGAAGGACTTCGAGATCCCCTCAAGCGCGATGGCGGGCTTCATCCGCGATGTGAGCGTATCCTGGAGCAAGTTCCGTTCCGCCTGATCTTTGTGCCTGACATCGAGGGCACCGCAGTCTGCAAATGCCCCTCTCCTCGGGTTTAACCCGAGGACTAACCCTCTCCCCGCGCGCGGGGAGAGGGAACGAGGACGCCGCTCTCCTCCCTCCTTGACGTGGAAGAGGAGCGAACGGTTGCCGCTTGTCCCTTCTCCCCGCCTGCGGGGAGAAGGTGCCGGCAGGCGGATGAGGGGCCCTTCCCTCACCGCGCGGATGAGGGGCGACGCCAGTTTGGTCGTTCGCCAGATCAGAAGATCTTGGCGAATTCCTCGACGTTCTTGGCATCGTAGACGAACGGGTCGGCCATCGCGCCTTCATTGTTGTCGTCGAGCTTGACGGCACCCATACGGCCCATCTTCAGTTCCGCGCCGGGCTTGGCTTCGGCACCGCCGATCAGATCATAGGCGATCATCGTTGCGGAATAGCCGAGGTCGATCGGGTTCCAGATGGCGAAGGACTTGGAAGCGCCCGACTTGACGTGGCCGGCCATTTCCGAGGGAAGGCCCAAGCCCGTTACGTTGATCTGGCCGATCTTGCCGGCGTCGGTAACGGCCTGTGCGGCGGCAACGATACCGACCGAGGTCGGCGCGATGATCGCCTTCAGGTTCGGATAGGACTGAATGAGCCCTTGGGTTTCGCGATAGGACTTGTCGGCAAGGTCGTCGCCATAGACGGTTGTTACGACGTTGATGCCCTTGTAGTTGCCCTGGACCTTCTTCATCTCGGCGATCCAGGTGTTCTGGTTGGTCGCTGTTGCGGACGCCGAGAGCACGGCGACGTCGCCGCCCTCAGGCAGGTTGTCGGCGGCAAGCTTGATGATCATGTTGCCGATCAGCGGGTTCGACGACGGGTTGAGGTGCATCAACCGGCCATCCTTGGCGACACCGCTGTCCCAGGAGATGACCTTGATGCCGCGGTCCATCGCCTTCTTCAGCGCCGGCACGAGAGCATCGGTGTCATTGGCCGAAACGGCAATCGCATCGACCTTCTGGGCGATCAGCGAGTTGATCACCTCGATCTGGCCTTCGGCGGTGGTCGAGGTCGGGCCGGTGTAGATCACTTCGACGTCGCCCAGTTCTTTGGCGGCTTCCTGGGCGCCCTTGTTGGCAGCTTCGAAGAAGCCGATGCCGAGCGCCTTGACGACGAGCGCGATCTTCTTGTTTTCCGCATGCGCGGCATTGGCCATCAGCGCAAGCGAAACCGCGGCCGTGACCATCAGTGACTTCAGGATCTTCATGCTCATTTCCTCCCATTGTCCGGTTCGCGAAAATCGCATCCGGCGCAAATTCCTCCGTTCGGCAACGACCCGGCTCCCTTAACCGTGACCACCGCCTTCCCCTCTCCTCACCCGCGTCAGGCGGACGAGGATATGTTCTCCGCATCCGTACCGGCCCTGCTGCTGGCCACAACCAGCCTCACCCCGGCATTTTCGAGCATCGCGGCATGCCTGTCCTCGATGCCCGAATCCGTAATGACAGTGGCGATCCGCTTCAGCCCGCAAAGAATGAGGCTCGATCGCTTGTGAAATTTCGACGAGTCGACCAGCACGACGAGTTCGTCCGCCTGATCGATCAGTTTCTGTTCCGCTTGGATCAGAAGCGGGTCCGCTTCCATCAGCCCGAGCGGCCCCAGTCCTTGAGCCCCCATGAACATGCGGCGCGCATAGAAATTGCGCGTCACGTCGTTGTCGAAGGGGCTTAAGATGATGTTCTGCTCGCGGTAGATCGTGCCGCCGGACAGCATCACCGTGTTCTTTGAGTGCTTTAAAAGGTGCTCGGCGATCGGGAAGGAATTGGTGAACACCTGCATGCGGCGATTGCTGAGAAAATGCACCATCTGGAAGGTGGTGGTGCCGCCATTGATGATGATCGGCTCGCCATCCTCGCAGAGCGCCACCGCCTCCTTGGCGATCGCCTGCTTCTCGCGGGCGTGCAGGCCTTCGTTGACCTTGAACGGCCGACCGGCAAGGCCGACGAATTGCGGCGGGTTGATTGCCTCGGCGCCGCCGCGCACACGGCGCAGCTTCTTCTGCACATGGAGTGCCGCAATGTCGCGCCGGATCGTCGCCTCGGAACTGTCGGTCAGATCGACCAGCTCCTGGACGGTGACGACGGGTTTTTCCTGAACCGCCGACAGAATGATCCGGTGTCTTTCTTTCTCGTGCATGCGTTCCTCCGATGGCGTTCATGCTTCCATCACGATCGACCATTGTCAATCACAATCAATCATATTTTTTCATTGTGCAGCGCAATATGCGCGAACTTGATCGTTTTTGATTGACTTTAACGCTCAAGTCCTATGATCTGATGCCAACCATATCTCCGTGCGGACGCCAAGCCGCGCGACATCAGACCGGGAGGAATTCGAGATGCTGGACAAGCAGCAGGGCGCACGACTTGCAAACCTTTGGGACGAGGCAAAGGCTGCCGAGATGAGCGAATCCGAGCGCCTGCTCTATCGCTCGAACCTGCTTGGTTCCGACAAACGCATCACCAATTATGGCGGCGGCAACACCTCGGCCAAGGTGATGGAAAAGGATCCGCTTGACGGCGGCACAGTCGAGGTTCTCTGGGTCAAGGGCTCCGGCGGCGACGTCGGCACTATCAAGCTCGACGGCTTCGCGACGCTCTATATGGACAAGCTCAATGCGCTGAAGACGATCTATCGCGGCGTTGATTTCGAAGACGAGATGGTCGCCTACCTGCCGCATTGCACCTTCAATCTCAATCCGCGCGCTGCCTCGATCGACACGCCGCTGCACGCCTACGTGCCGAAGAAGCACGTCGACCACATGCATCCCGACGCGATCATCGCGATTGCGGCCGCAAAGAACAGCCGCGAGCTGACGGCAAAAATCTTCGGCGACGACATCGGCTGGCTGCCGTGGAAGCGCCCCGGCTACGAGCTCGGTCTGTGGCTGGAAAAATTCTGCCTGGAAAACCCTGCTGCCCGTGGCGTCGTGCTCGAAAGCCACGGCCTCTTCACCTGGGGCGACACGGCGAAAGAGGCCTATGAGACGACGATCGAGTCCATCAACAAGGCGATCGCCTGGTTCGAGGTCGAGAACACCAAGCCTGCCTTCGGCGGCGCAGTAACAGCGACGCTCGACGCTACTGCCCGCGCCGATGTCGCCCGCAAGCTGATGCCGGTCATCCGCGGCCTGATCAGCGCGGACGAGCGCAAGGTCGGCCATTTCGACGACAGCCAGGCAGTGCTCGACTTCGTCACATCGAAGGATCTGAGCCCGCTTGCGGCGCTCGGCACCAGCTGCCCCGACCATTTCCTGCGCACCAAAATCCGTCCGCTGGTGATCGATTTCGACCCGGCAAATCCCGATGTCGACAGGACGCTTTCCGCTCTGCTTGAGGCGATTGCCGCCTATCGCGCCGACTACGCCGCCTACTATGAGCGCTGCAAACACGCCGACAGCCCCGCCATGCGCGACCCGAATGCGGTCGTCTATCTCGTGCCCGGCGTCGGCATGATCACATTCGCCAAGGACAAGGCAACTGCACGCATCTCCGGCGAATTCTACGTCAACGCCATCAACGTCATGCGCGGCGCCTCTGGCGTCTCCACCTATGTCGGCCTGCCGGAACAGGAAGCCTTCGACATCGAATACTGGCTGCTGGAAGAAGCAAAACTGCAGCGCATGCCGAAGCCGAAGAGCCTTGCCGGCCGCATTGCGCTTGTCACCGGCGGCGCCGGTGGCATCGGCAAGGCGACGGCCAACCGGCTGATGCAGGAAGGCGCGTGCGTGGTGCTTGCCGATATCGACGAGACGGCGCTTGCGGCTGCCGAAGCCGAGCTTTCCGCACGCTACGGCAAGGATTTCGTGCGGTCCGTCGGCATGAACGTCACCAGCGAGACCGCGGTGGAAGGCGGCTTCGCCGACACGCTACTAGCTTTCGGCGGTCTCGACATTCTCGTGTCGAACGCCGGCCTCGCCTCGTCTGCCGTCATCGAAGACACGACGCTGGCGCTCTGGAACAAGAACATCGAGATCCTGACGACCGGCTATTTCCTCGTCTCGCGTGAAGCCTTCCGCATCTTCCGCCAGCAGAAGGCCGGCGGTAACGTCGTCTTCGTCGCCTCCAAGAACGGTCTTGCCGCCTCCCCCGGCGCCTCGGCCTATTGCACCGCCAAGGCGGCCGAGATCCACCTCGCGCGCTGCCTGGCGCTCGAAGGCGCTTCCGCCCAGATCCGCGTCAACGTCGTCAATCCGGATGCGGTGCTGCGCGGTTCGAAGATCTGGACCGGCGAGTGGAAGGAGCAGCGCGCGGCGGCCTACAAGATGGATGTCGACGAGCTCGAGGCGCATTATCGCGAGCGCTCGATGCTGAAGCTCAGCGTCTTCCCCGAGGACATCGCCGAGGCAATCTACTTCCTCGCCTCCGACATGTCGGCGAAATCGACCGGCAACATCATCAATGTCGACGCGGGCAACGCCCAGTCCTTTACCCGCTGATCGAGGAGAGTTTCATGACCACGACGATGATCAGTCAGGCAACGGTCGAGGCCGAGAACGACAGCCGGCTCGCCGCACTTCGCCGGGATTATGACAGCCTCGGCGAGAGACTCGATCGGCGCGGCGTTGCTATCGACGCGATCAGGCGCAAGGTCGCCGCCTATGGCGTCGCCGTCCCCTCCTGGGGTGTCGGCACCGGCGGCACGCGCTTTGCCCGCTTCCCCGGCAAGGGCGAGCCACGCAACATATTCGACAAGCTTGAGGATTGCGCGGTCATCCAGCAATTGACCAGGGCGACGCCGACCGTCTCGCTGCACATTCCGTGGGACAAGGTGAGCGACATTTCCGAACTGAAGCAGAAGGGCACGTCGCTCGGCCTCGGCTTCGACGCGATGAACTCCAACACCTTCTCCGACACACCGGGCCAGGCGCACTCCTACAAGTTCGGCTCGCTGTCGCATGTCGATGCCGCAACCCGCCGCCAGGCGGTGGAGCACAATCTCGAATGCATCGAGATCGGCCGGCAACTCGGCTCCAAGGCGCTGACGGTGTGGATCGGCGACGGCTCCAACTTCCCCGGCCAGAGCAATTTCACCCGCGCCTTCGAGCGTTATCTCGATGCGATGAAATCGGTCTATGCGGCGCTGCCAGAGGATTGGCGGGTCTTTACCGAACACAAGATGTTCGAGCCGGCCTTCTATTCGACCGTCGTTCAGGACTGGGGCACAAACTATCTGATCGCGCAGGAGCTCGGCCCCAAGGCCCTCTGCCTCGTCGATCTCGGTCACCATGCGCCGAACGTCAATATCGAGATGATCGTCGCCCGCCTCATCCAATTCGGCAAGCTCGGCGGTTTCCACTTCAACGATTCGAAGTACGGCGATGACGATCTCGACACGGGCGTGATCGACCCCTATCGGCTGTTCCTCGTCTTCAACGAGCTGGTGGATGCGGAAACGCGCGGCGCCAAGGGATTCAAGCCGGCGCATATGCTCGACCAGAGCCACAACGTCACCGATCCGATCGAGAGCCTGATGACGAGCGCGACCGAGGTTTGCCGGGCCTATGCCCAGGCGCTGATCGTCGACCGCGAGGTACTTGAAGGCTGCCAGGAAGACAACGACGCGCTGATGGCGAGCGAGACGCTGAAGACTGCCTTCCGCACCGATGTCGAGCCGATCCTTGCGATGGCGCGACTTGAGAGTGGCGGAGCGGTGGCGCCCGTCGCGACCTATCGGAAAAGTGGATACCGCGCGAAGGTCACCGCCGAACGCCCGGCCGTTGCCGGCGGCGGAGGCGGGATCGTCTGATACCGATCGAGCAGCGCCGTGCCCTTGTCTTGGGGGTCCGGCGCCCCGGCCATCATTCAAATCTCAAAAAATCGCTGCGCGATGAAATTGTCCTCTATCTGATTTCGATTCCTGATCTATCTTTCCAATCGAGATCCAATGGAAAGGGGACCATTCATGGGTATTGAAAGCATTCTCGTCTTCCTGATCGTCGGCGCGGTCGCCGGCTGGCTCGCCGGCCTCATCGTCAAGGGTGGCGGATTCGGCCTGATCGGCAACATGGTCGTCGGCATCATCGGCGCCTTCATCGCCGGCTTCCTCTTCCCGGCGATCGGCATCAGCCTCGGCAGCGGTATTCTCTCGGCCATCCTGCACGCGACAATCGGTGCGGTGATCCTTCTGGTGCTGATCCGCATCGTCAAGCAGGCCTGAGCCCACACCGTTCGGCGGCAGCCGCCTTCGCGCATGGAACGGCCCTCGGCCGTTCCATCTGGACGCGCGAACAGGGCTGTAGCACTGTGATCTGCTGGACGGGTCACCGGACGGAACACCGCACTTGCCAGACGGAGGCACGCATGAACGCGCTTTACACCGACAAGATCGAGACGGCGCTCAGGTCTTTCATCGCCGATCACCCGGGAACGCTGTCACGGGATCAGGCGATCGCCACGATCCTCGAGAACTGGTTCACCAGCCATGGCTATCTGCCGCCTGGGCAAGAAGGCCGGCGCCCCGAAGACCTTGACGCTTCCAACGACGACTGAGAGATTTGCCCGCCGAAGCCGAACGTCGTGACGGTTGTTCGCAACGCGGCCGATCGCCATCGCTTTTCAATAACGTGAATCCTTTGCCATGAGCCTGACTTCCGTCAAAGACTTCTTTTCCCAGCACGCCCCAGATATCGATGTCATCGAGCTTCAACAGAGCACCGCCACGGTTGCGCTTGCGGCCGAGGGCCACGGCGTCGAGCCGGCGCAGATCGCCAAGACACTGGCGCTTCGGGTTGGCGACGATGTGATCCTCATCGTCACGCGCGGCGACGCCCGCCTCGACAACAAGAAGTACAAGGCCCGCTTCGGCACCAAGGCCCGCATGCTCGGCTTCGACGAGGTGGAAGCGGAGACCGGGCACCCGGTCGGCGGCGTCTGCCCCTTCGGTCTTGCCAAGCCGCACAGCATCTATTGCGACTTGTCGCTCAAGGCCTACGACATCGTCGTGCCGGCCGCCGGTGCCACCAATGCGGCGGTGCACATCAGTCCCGCCCGCATCGTCGAACTGACCGGGGCCGAATGGATCGACGTGTCGGAAACGTAGTTCAACGTTTCGGAAACGTGATCTGCCTTGGAATGGCCACAAAGCTTAACTGAAACCGCAGGCGCGTCCCGGAGTGATTTGCCGGGTCCGGTTCTTTTTCATCGCAGGAGTCCGTCGAGCATGAAGACAATCGCGTACCCGCTCATCTTCGCCGCCACATGTTCCCCGGCGCTGGCGATGGATCAGTCCCTGGTGCGCCAGTTCGAAAAGCTCGACCCGCAGACCCGGCTCGAACAGCGGTGCGATACCGAGGCGATGGAGCGCATCAACGCCGACAAGTCGACCTTCAAGCCGGACAAGGTGATCGCCTACACCTTCGCCGAGCCGGTCGTGAAGGAAGACAAGATGAAGGCGCTGGGCGCCGTGTTCCGCAGCAAGGGGGAATGGTACAAGCTGAAGTTCAAGTGCCGCACCGACGCGGAGCACCTGGATGTCCTGTCTTTCGAATACAAGATCGGCGAGCTTGTGCCGCACGAGAGCTGGGACGAGTTCTACCTCTACCCCTGACGGGCGCGCCGCCCGAACCTTTGACCGTCGTTAGAGCACAGCCATTAGAAACAGCAGCGAGCCGAGCGAAAGCGCGGCCATGATGCTCATCAGCATCTTCATCATATGGGCTGCCATTTCGTACATCCTTGTCTCTGCTCCCTTAGGAATGAACGAATGCGTCTGCTTTCGGGCATGTGGCTCGATGAAGACCGGGTTCGAGCGCCATTGTTACAACCATCGAGATTGCGCAAGCATGGTTAACAAATCGCTAACGGGGGTCCTGCTCACCCTCTGCACAGCTGCCGCCTGACCGGCCTTTATTCAAGACAAGGCTCACGCAAGATCGAAGCGGAATAACGGAGCGTAGGATCGGCCTTCTCTGCGCGCTGCCCCTTGCGCCCTGAGGCGCCCGATCCCTGCCGTTGCATCGCCAGCCACCGCTGTTCTCGTGCCGGCGTGCAAGCAAACGAGACGCGACCGGCGGTCTGCGGAAGGCCCGCTGTCGCATGTGACTGACAATGGAGAGGCGAGTGAGCCAGGTTAAGCTGAGCATCTGCATTCCCACCTATAACCGCGCGCCCTTCCTCGAAAAGGCGCTCGGCTACTTCGTCGAACTCTACCAGTTCTCCTTCAAGTACGAGATCATCATTTCCGACAATGCCTCCACCGACGGCACCCGGGAGATCGTCGATCGCTTTGTCGCCAAGGGGTTGCCGATCCGCTATTTCCGCCAGTCGGAGAATTTCGGCGCGATTCCCAACGTCATCAGCGCCGTCAGCCGCGCGGTGGGCGAATACACGCTCTACCTCGCCGATGACGACGTGCTCATCAACGATGGCTTGCGCGAGGCAATCCGCTATCTGGATCTCAATCCGGAAGTGACGGTGTGCTTTGCGCCGTGGTACACACACGACGAGATCGACGAACGTGACGCTGCGCCGTTCTTCTCGGTCGATAAGGATACCAAGTTCAAGAAACGGGACTTCGAGCCGGTTTTCGATTTTCTCGTCGACCGACATGTGTTTCCCGAGATTGGCATTTACCGGACCTCGGCGCTGCGCTCCGCCTGGGCGCCCCGGCACTTCGCCTATTGGGCCTTCTCCTATCTCGCACATTTTCTGGAACTGGGCGCCGTCACCTTCCTGAAGAAGCCTTTCTATCGCCAGGTGATACGCTCCAAGATCGTCCGCGATCGGCCACAGGCCGGCCACGCCGAGACGCTGACGGCATGGGATACGTATCGGGGCGGTCTTGAGTACTTCCTCTACAGCGGCGCCAAACGCGGTGCTGTCAAGCTGACTGCCGATCGCCGGGCCTATTTCGATGCGCAGATCAGGGATTTCACCATGATCCGCATGAGCGTTGCCTTGCGCATGTGGATGATGAAGAAGGACTACGTTCGCGCCTATGAACTCTATACGCGGCTAATGCTGGCCGGCTTCGAGCACCATCCCGACGTGCAGCAGGCAAGAGGGGCGCTGCCCCTCATGGTCGCTCTTCAGACTGTCACGTGGCATACAAACGCGATTGCAGAAATCGACCGGCTTGTTCTTCACGGCGTGGACGACCACCGCGCGATCGAGGAACTGTTGCGCGAGTTGGGCCTGCGCTCCGAAATCGCTGTCGTGCCGGCAACGACACAATTGACAGCGGACGAGGTTGCCCGCACCGCCGTGTTCATTACCGCCGATAGCGACCGCAAGCAGTATCTGCGCAACGGCCATCCGCCGAACATGGTGGTCAGCGAAGGCGATATTCTCAGTCATGTTCTGATCTAGAACGAAAGGGCGCCACGGCGCCCTTCCTTGTTTTCAAGACCGTGATCGAGAGCCGCCGGCTTTTCGGCCGATTGCTCCCACGTGCCTTTCCTACTTGCGCATGATGCCCTTGTAGTAGGAGCCGTTTCTCGGCGGCGGGCGGTTTACGGTCTTTCCGGGCGGATTGTACTTCTCGGTCCGGTGGCCTTCGTTGACCGGCGTCGGCGATACGCCCTTGTAGTAGCTGCCTCCTGCGAAAGCCGGAGCCGCGGCACCGGCGGCGAT
Organism: Sinorhizobium sp. NFACC03; assembly: GCF_900103435.1. NCBI lineage: Bacteria > Pseudomonadati > Pseudomonadota > Alphaproteobacteria > Hyphomicrobiales > Rhizobiaceae > Sinorhizobium > Sinorhizobium sp. NFACC03. Next base: position 214,501 of record NZ_FMXF01000001.1, on the reverse strand, counting down.
CGTTGCCGCGACGAGAGTTGCTAAAGAAAGCCTGGCAAATTTACGCATTTCTAATCCTCGGTTGACCCTGCCACGACCCTGTTTTTGTTGTGGTTTCGTGGCATCAATTACGCGGCGAAGGCATTCGCCGCTCAGGTCCTCCCGGGCGTGAGAATAGGCGGAAGCTGCGACGAACATGTAACGCAGGTAACAGCCGTCGATTCCCACCTTCGCTAAAAGCGAGGATCGATGCCCGATCAGCGACGTGCTCGAACCTTCTCGGCTGCGATGCTTTCGTCATCGCTTCGCGACGACGCGATCACTCAGCGGAAAAGCTGCAGGATGTTCTGCGCATTGGAGTTGGCTATCTGCAAAGCCTGGATTCCAAGCTGTTCCCGCGTCTGCAATTCCTTCAGCCGCGTCGACGTCTCGTTCATATCGGCATCCACCAAACGTCCGACCCCCTTTTCGATGGTGGCCATCAGCGTCTGAGCGAAGGTCGTCTGCAACACGACTTCAATGTACTGAATGTAGGAATCGAGCGACTGCGGGTTCGCGGCGACATCGATATCCAGGAAGTTGCGTCGCCGCCGCGATCCGCTTTCGCGAGATGCTGGTGCAGGAGTGGACGACATATTGAGGGCAAACGAGTGACGCAACGCTCAGTAAACGCCGAACGTGGCTTTCAAGCTTTTCGAGACCAAACATTCAAGGAGATGACTTATCTTTGATGGTGCCCGGAGGCGGGCCACCTGAATCAAGCAAAATTAACCCCTTATCGGAATGCTGGACACGGGTTCGTCCAGCATTTTTGTTATGTTTTTTGGCGGTAGTGTCCAGCCCCCGCAGAGGGGCACGATACCGAACGACAAACACGAGGTTTTAACCTTTTTGGAGGACGAGCTTGATTTGATGCGCCTCCTGCATTTGCAACGGTAAGGTGCGAGAACAAGGGGCTAACTGACGGGGGTGAAAGTGGCAAAGCTTGCAAAAAAGAAACAGTGCTTCGTTGTAGGACCAATCGGAGGGGAGGAGAGTGACGATCGAGTCCACGCGGACTGGTTGCTGGAAGAAATTATTCTTCCGGTCTTCGAGACGCACTTCGCGAGCTTCGAGGTTACGCGCGCCGATAAGATGAGCGCACCAGGCCGCATCGACGCGCAAGTGATCACCTCGCTCTTGGAGGCTGACTTGGTGATCGCAGACCTTACAACTTTAAACCCAAACGCATTCTATGAAATAGGCATTCGACACACGATCCAAAAGCCGATTGTCCACATGCATCTTGAAGGGCAGACGATCCCATTCGATATCGCTTCTTTTCGATCGCTTAGGTTTCAGCGCAAATGGCCCCGAGACCTAAAGAAAGCTAGAGAAGGCTTAAAACAAGCTGTAGACGCTGCGATCGATCCGGATCATATCATTGATAACCCAGTGACTTTCTCCCGCGGCAAAATCGAAATCTCGCAAAGTGCTGCGCCAACCGAAAAGATCTTCCTACAGGAACTCGAAACGGTCTCAAGCAGACTAGACCGGATAGAGCAAACGTTTGCTGACGACGCGCGATCAACGCGACGGGACGATCAATACGGCCAGCTTATTTTCCGGATCAGGTCGAAGAATACGACGTCAGAGCAGAACTTTTACGACAGACTTACTCCAGTGATGTCAAAGCTCAAAAGTGCCGAATTGAAGAGTGTCGGGAGTGCAGGAGCCGTTTTGGCGATATCCGCTGAGAAAAATGACCTGCACAAGATTCGCCAGTGGTTGACCTTAGAACTTGGTGAAGATTTTCTCGTTACCTAACTCAAAAAAGCAGAGGGCCGGGCGGTCAATGAACCTTGCCGGCCTTCAGCTCTCCTGCCGCTACTGGCCCAAGCTCTTTCTCAGTGTGTCGTAGAATTCGCGCGTCGAGCTCGGGCGCGCATCTTGGTGACCAAAACCGCGCTTATAATTGTAGCTCGTCTCGGCTGCTTTCGATGCTCGCGCGTATAAATCAAGATCATATTCGCTTCGCAGGTATGGCCACTTGCGGAGAAACTCTGGCGGCATAGTACTTCCTCCCGCATACGTCGCCAGGGGAAAGTCTTTTTCGGTGGCAACCCCGATCTCCCATGGCACCCACCACGATTCCCGTGTCTTTTCCGAGATTACAGCGAGCAACTGATTGCACTTTCCCATCTCCTGCTGGATATGGCGCGCGAGATCCTCGCCACGAGTAAGATTGGGATCGATGACATCCAAATAAGAATCTATGCTGTGATAAGAGCGCAGCCGGTCGGCGATTTGTTTTGCAAGCGAACTATCCGCGTGCTGATGTGAAATGAATACTTTTGCCATTATTTTAGATCAAACCCTTCTCAACTAGACGACGGTAGTGCTCGCCTAGCGCCGTCAGTCTCACTGCCTTACTTTCCATTGCTGCGTGATACATGTGCGGCGCTCCGACCGGCACCAACAAATTCACGCGGTTGTATTTCTGTAGGACCGCAAAAACGACCGTTTTGTCGGGATCTGGGTTCATACTTTCAGGCTCGTACTCGGGGCTCAATTGAAATTCGAACCCGGGTTTGGGGAAGAACTCCGCGATCCGTCTGAGTTCGCCCAACCCAAGTGGGGGCTGCACAGAGCGCAGGGAGACGAACGTCTTTACATTGGTTTTGAAGACCGGCCTCTGAGCCCAAGGCCCCAAGGATTGATCGACGTGGGCATACACTCCACCCGGCGTGACCGCGCCAACCAAATTTGACGCGGCGCCGCCCAGCGCGTCCACAAGAAGACTTGTGAAAACACCCGAACCATTTTCTTCTGTTGCGTATTGCTCAGCCGTGGAAGCCGTTAAGATCGTCATTCCATCTGAGAGTTCAGACATGGCCGGATTGCCCGCGTCCTGCGCAACGCCACCGCCATGACAACTATCCAGGATAACGACTTTGTTGCGAACCTTCGAGGCGTTTGCAAACCCCATCACATCCGACAAAGAGAGGCCATCATGTCCCGTCCTGGTATCCGTGGCACACAAATACCCGCCGACAGCTTCGATGTAGCCGTGCCCAGCGAAATAGAAAAGCGCGATCTCCTCATCGCCGGCGAACAAGTCCTTAACGGACTCTCGAAGCTCTTGACGTGAAACCGTATCGTTTGGACCTGTCGCGGTCAGCAACTTAACGCCGAAGTTTACCGACCCATCGGCGTTGCGCTCTAACATAGCTTTCACCGAGTGCGCATCGTTGACGCAGCCATGAAGCGAAGAAATACTGTTGTAGTAATCTATTCCGACGACGAGAGCTTTACGCATTACAATTCCCTCAAATACGGTCGATGAAATTACGAATATTATCCCAAGTCCACGCGACAGTATTTACGCCATCCAGGCGCGTACGATCATCGGTATAAATCCAAATCCCGAGGATTGGTTTTCTTTCTTCTTTCGCGCATTGAATCTCCCACTTCTGACCGGATGATTGCAGCGAGTTCTTGCTCGCCAGCACTATTACACCGTGGGATCTGCGAATGCGGGTCCGCACCTTCTCCTTCCAGTCGGCCGCATAGGCCTCCTTAACAGACATGTCGACGTACTCGAACGGCGAATTTGTGTGGAGCGACTGGCCTTTTAAGAAATCACGGGAACGCTCATCCTCGATCGCGAATGCTACGAAAACTACTTTTCTCTCGGCCATTTTTCTCCCCAACGCTCAATTGCAGTTCGGAGGCTATCAATTGCATTGATAAGTAGCCGACCGCAGCGACGCACATGGTATTTTTCCTCGCCGCTCAACCATCGGTGACGGGGATACAGACACCCGAGCGGAAATAGTCAACGGTCGTCAAGTTCACAAACCTCTACGAGGCCATTCATCTCGCGCACAGCTTTGAACGAAGGGTGCCGAAGCTTGCCGTCCTGCGTCCAAGCGCGATACTCGATCTCGGCGACCAGCAGCGGCCGAGCGAAGACTGCGCCTTTGCGTTTCAGAGCAACCGCCGGCCGATCGGCCGGGATTGCGTTGAGTAGTTCGCGCAGCATCACCGATTCCTGATTGCTCCACCCAGTGCCGCACCCGCCGACGTAGACTAGGTCGTCCCCCTTCCGTGCCGCTAGCAACAACCGACCGATCGCGCCCGGCATCGTCGACGGCTCGTAGCCGACGATCGCGAAGGTGTCGCGCCGAACGCATTTGATCTTGAGCCATTCAGGCCGGCGGCCCGATCGATAGGGGGCGTCTCGCCGCTTCGCGATGATGCCTTCGAGCCCGAGCTCGCACGCGGCGCGGAAGAAGTCAGCGCCGTCTGCGTGCACCTCCTCGGAGAAGCGGATCGCGCCAGTCCTGCCGGCGACGATCGGCTCAAGCCGGCGCCTGCGCTCCGCCAGGGGCAATGATCGCAAGTCGTCGCCGTCGAGGTAGAGAAGATCGAAGGCATAGAAAATGATCTCGCTCGGCTCGTGCAGGCTCGGCTTCTTGCCGATTGCGCGCTGTAGCAGGCCGAAATCTGACCGCCCTTGGTCATCGAGCACGACAGCCTCGCCGTCGAGGATCATGGAAGCGTGCCCGAGCTCGCGCGCCTCGGCAACGATCGAGGCGAATTTCTTCGTCCAGTCATAGCCGCCGCGGGTGATCGCGCTCACCTCACCTCGCTCGACATGGATCGCCAGTCGGTATCCGTCCCACTTCACCTCGAACGCCCACTCTGGTCCTTTCGGAGGTTTGTCAACGAGGGTTGCGACACATGGCTCGATGCGCCGCGGCATAGGATCCGCCGGCGGCGCTGAAGACGGTTTCTTCCGTAGTGTTTTAGCCATTCCGCATTAACGCATGGAACGGAGAGAATGTCGCAAGCTAAAGCTTGACGACAGCTTGACGTGCTGGACTGCGGACCCATGATGAGGCCGTCAAGATAGGGGCGATCCATGAAGTGCATCTCTGAACTTTTGACGGGATTGGCGGGAGCGACCTTGGTCGTCATCAGCGCAGTTCAACCGGCGAAAGCTAACGGTGACAATGGCGAAGACCCATCTTGTGAAATCGTCAACTTCGCATACGCTGCAACCATGAACGCTACCCGGTCGAGCGTGACGGTTTATACCGAGCAGGACGATGGATCTTTAGTGTTTACTGCCGATTTGCGAACCCAGTCAGGTACTAATTATCTGAAAGATTCAACGCGAAAGCAATGGATCCGCTACCCACAGACAAAGTGGGTCCCAGCGGACCGATTTGGCCCAAAAATAACTGACTGTGTATTTAAGGGTGATGAAAGTCATCTGGATCTCGCAGCAAAGCACTATTCAGCTATCCGTCATGAGGGACCGCAGGTCTCTAAAGTGGATTTTTGGATTACGCATGACGATGGACGAATTGTAAAAATGCGAATTGGGCCGTGGGGAGTCAAGCTTAAGTCCGGACTAGGAGTAATTGAAATCCGGAAGTTCGATGATGAGGCATTAACCCCTCCGCCCTGATCCGCAGCCGCGACAGACTTGCGGTTCCATTCGAACGGCATGTTCGATGCTTTGTCGAAACCCTCAAGCGGAATCACATTGTCCGATCGTGCATTCGTCGCAGGCACCAATCCCAATAGGTCTCGACCATTTCCGAGGCCTCGCGCGCAGTATCGCGATAGCCCTGGTTTGGCGTCGGCGGCGATCCTCGAAAGGTCCGAGGGACCGACCCGGCCCAATGCCACCGTCCGGCGGTCGGGCCTCCGGTCTCTTTCCTGAGGCGGCCGATGTAGCCGGGGCCGCCGAAGCCGAGCCAATCGAAATCAGTCGGCGGATCGTTCGCGTCCAGTTCAGTGCGGCGCCACTGGTAGCGGGGCTGGTAGGGATCGGTCATGATCTAGCATGTGATCGCGACGAGCAGAAATTCAAGCCGTCTGGAACCTGTTGCCGCCATGGCCGTTTATGCTGCACAGGCCTGAGTGTCCCCTTTTGGACAGCGCACCCTTTCTTGGCCCCACGTCACGTCGGGGCCATCTCTTTGCTTGTCGCGTGACGTTCGGATTTAGGAGGAAGCTTCTTCGTCCTGTCGTATCTCTACCCCACTCGGCGTAACCGGCAGCGGCGGAAACTCGATCCTCATCTGGTGCGACAGAAGTCCAAACAGAGATGTGAATTGACTCCAAACGATAGTTCCAGCGTATCCCTTCGCCACCGTTTCTATACTTTCCAAACTTCCGCCTTCCGAAAAAACGGAGCAAGCATATGCGGCGGAAATTTGGATGAAGCTTTCCTCATTCTCAGTGTGTTTTTTACCTACCGCAACGTGGCAGGTGAAACCAAATAAGCCGTCGGTCAATTCCTGCAGGTTGGATATATAAACGTCATATGTAAGCCTGTACTCTTCTTCACTATCTGGTTCGTTTACATAAACGTCCACATCAAATAGCGTTAAAAACCTTATCTGATGCTTATTTTGCGAAGATGGCGGCTGTTTCGATTTGGTCGCCTTAGGCATTCGCCTTGCCCCAAGGTTGAAGTCGCTTTTCACCAACAGCGACTAGACCGCTCAGATTAAAGCGTTCGGCGTGAACCGTCTCAGGATGATTTCGCCCAGAGTGAGCGACAACAAATTCGGTGTCTGCCTGAAGGGTGCGCAGGGTGCGAATGGCGCGCATTTCACTGTCTTTGCGAGCGATCACTCCATCGAACCGATCAACGAGCCTGCCGCAATCAAGCTTTTCTGTGACAGCCTGGCATACCCAAGCGTTCAAAGAGATGCCGTCCTCGGCTGCGGCCATTGCCACTTTTCTGTGTTGCTCAGGCGTCATCCGTACGTTGAATGAGCCCTTAAACGGCGGCTCAGGATTACGACCCAACTCCTTACAAGTTTCGAGGTAGTCATCGATTAGAGCGCGCGCAGCGCCCTCGGCCTCGGAGGCCTTGTCGCACTCAGCCACGAGTAGATCGCTGATGTGAAGGACTTTCACGAAAAGTGTGCCCTCCTCATATTCAACAGAAGCCTGATAGCCCTTGTAGCTGACCGTTTTCATATCTGCTTTCTCTCTCTGAGCAGGTCCTGGATCTCGCGCACCTTATAAGCCTTCACCTCGTTACCCGGGTGAGGCTCATGCAGCAGGATGAGTTGTTTGGTTTCGGCATGCGCAAACTTCCGCCCGCTCCCACCTTTGGACTTCAATTCCTCGTATCCCAACCCAGACAGCAACCTTACAAGCTTAGGGAATGGGAACGCCGCTTTGCAGCTTTTGAACTCCGATATCAACGACTGCAGCCGCGACATAATCAACCTATTGAACGTTTGCCATGCGCGACTGTTCCAGAGCAACTGAAATTCAGTTGCACCTTGGTCGTATAGTTAATGATCGTTACTGGCAAGTTAAATCCTGTCCATGATTGCAGGGAGCGAATCTTTCCGCAAAAGTAGCAGGACAGCAGTCAGCGCCGCAACTGCCGCCTTCGACCCGCTGGAGTATCTCCTTGATCACCTTCAGGTCGCCGGCCGCGACGGCGCCGGCCATCATTGCACTTTTCTGTGCGTCCGCTGGGAAAACATCTTCCTCCGCCAGCCACAATCTGACATTGTGCGCCACCGAAAGGAGGCAGCTCATGTCCTACGATTGGGAAACCACCAGACGGCAACGGTTTAGACACGCTCGGGTTTGGCTTTTGATCGCCTTGGCAGCTTGGCTGGTCGTTCTAGCTCTTGCGCCATAATTTCGCGCGTCGTTACCTCCTCAACTGCCCGCCTTCGACCCGTTGCAAAATCTCTTTGATCACCTTCTGGTCGCCTGCCTGCTGGCTGTCGCGCGATTGCAGATTGTTGGTTGGTGTAGCATCTAGCCGTTGCATGTGAAATTGTCTCGAAAGGCGGCAATTCCGCACCTCAAGAGGTATGACGATGACTTCGCAGGCGGACCAGGCAATCGTCGACGAAACTCGGCTGTTAGGATTGCTGGTTCAAAACATCGCCCGCGAAACTGTGCAAGAATTTGGGGGCTTGCCGGGCGTTGCTGGTGATGTCTTCTCCCACGACTTCATGTCTACGTGGGAATGGGCATCAGGACTTCTTGTCGAACTGGCCGTCGCGACGCCTTTGAAGCCGACTGAAGGCGGGTTTGTCTGCTATTTTCGACTTGAGATCAGTGTCGACGAAATTGCAAACAGCTTTTGCACGAGACCTCATCCTGGCCAAGCGATCTTCGACAAAGTTCTGTCTCACTGGCTGTACTGCCAAAGCAATGTGGTACCGACGACGCGGAGCCCGTTCCTGCTCCAACGAGGTCCATTAGGAAAAGCTATGGAAGAGGTTTGGTCGATCATGGAGCACCTTGCGAACTCCGGCTACGCCACTGCTTTGAAGGACTACCGGTACTTGTGGACCGACAAGGCTGCAGGTGCAATGACGGAGATGCCGGCGAAGGCGTGGAATGAAGCGCTCGACGCGTGGGTTGACCAGCCCGAGGAAGCTCCGCCAGTTTCGGACATCGAAAAACCGGAAGATGAGAGCACTCCTTTTCTTCAGAAGTTATGGCATGAGCTTCGCGTCGCTTGGCGAAACAAACCTTAACCCTTCTTCTCACACCTTTCCGAGAATGACGAATACGATCCGGCGGATAGCTTCCGCAAAGCTCACGCCGAGCGCCATAGCCGCGATCCCCGTGACGCCGAGTGCGCCGATGCCCATCAACTTCCAGCGCTTCACGTCATCGGTGACTGGCTTCATCTCGGAGACATCCTCGCCGATCGTGGCAACCGAAGCCTCGACGTGCCCAACGCGGTCGACAAGCTGATCCATGCGTTGGTGAACGGCGGCGCGACTAGTCGCCGCCTTATCCTCGGCTCGCACCGATCCCTCCTCCAACCGCCGGATAGATTCCTGCAAGCCTCGCATGCCCGCGACCAGCTCCCCAAGCTGACGGTGAACCGCCGCATCAATTTCCATTGGTGCCATCCCTTAGCGCCCTTCCCCGTGCCGCTCGCATTCCGTCTTCGTCCAGATCGCCGCGGCGCAGATGCCCACGGCAGTCCGGTCAATCTTCCGCTGATCTTCAGTCGTCGCCCCTCGCGCGCCGATCAGATCCGTGCCGACCACGCGCCGGAGACCGTCGACACTTGCCGGCTCCGTGGTCCCACACGCCGCCCCGATCGAGGCATAGGTCAAAATAACTGCGAGCATTGCTCGCTGCATCACCGCTCGCATCGTTCTGCCTTTCAATCTTGGTGATGACCGACCGGGCGCCGTCCTCGTGGATCTCGACAACCAGCCAGACGATGCCGGCGAGCGCGAGCCCGCCGGCGATGATACGCGGCCACATCTCAACGAGCCGGGGCGCGGTTCACCGACCAGCGGCCGGTGAGGAACATGAAAGCCGCGATCGAGCCGATAACGATCAGCAATGCCGCGATACCGAAGCCGTAGGGATTGTTGACGCCGAGCAACGCCGAGAGACCCGCACCGCCGAACAGACTGCCCACGGTCGTCAAGGCCGTGCCACTCTGCCCGGCCGGCACGTCGTCTGCCTTGGCCGCTTCCGGCCTCACGTCCGGCAGCTCGGCCGGCGCACGCGACGCCTCGATCGCGTCGAGGAAGTTCTGGTAATAGCCGGCGATCAGCTTCGCCTTGTTGGTGCCGTTTATGATCGCGCGCGCGCCGACGGGATCGTTTGCCGTCTGGTTGAAATAGTCGGCGAGCTTCTTGCCGGTGAAGATGCCGCCGATCATACCGTCGAAGAGGATGCGGACGGCGGTTGCCATTTCGCCAGCCGTCTCCGGCGTGTCAGCGATCCCGAACCTCGAATAGTTCGACTTCCCGGTGATCTGTGCGAGACCTCGGCCGCGATAGCGCCAGCCGTCGTCGACCGCCGTGTTGCCCATCCGATAGCCATAGACCTTGTTCGCCAGCTTGCGCGGATTGCGGGCGAGAGGCTTGGCGGTGGCGAGATCGGGGAAGCGCGTCGGCCAGACCTGCGTCAGCCGCTCGGCCGAGTAATTCAGGTTCTCGGTCACCGGCTGCATCTCGCCGCCGGTTTCGAGGAACGTGGTCGCCAGCATGTAGGCGAGATGACGGCTGTCGATCACCTTGCCGATCGCCTGGCGCCGATCCCACTCGTCGAGTATGGCATTGAGGCCATCGATCTGGGTCTGCTTCAGGCGACCGCCAAAAGGCGCGCGCCTCGCATAGGCGAGGAACGTCGTTCTGTTCATCTGATTTACCTCTTCGATAGGAAAACAGGCCACCATGCCGCTCGGCATGAAGCCGGCAGGGGAGCATGATGGGCTATGATTGGAACGGCGCTCGCAGGCGCCGGATGAAGATGGTGCGATTCGGAACGGCCGTCGCACTGGCGGCCTTACTGGTATCGGTCGCAGCGCAGGTGGTGACGCGAGCGATCTGAATGGAGACAGAGATGGATACCGCAAAGCTGCGATACCGCATTAACCTGCTTGACGACGGTTCTGTCGTTACCGGCGACGGCGAGTATCTGGGCACTTGGGATACTGACGAGACCGACGCGCTGTATCGATTTTCCCCAGACGGCGCGGCAAGCCCACTACTAATTCACCCATTTCGTAAGTTTCTGTGCGAAGCGATTGACACGTGGAACAGCCAGAACGCCTTAGAAGCCGGACTTTAAGCCAGGCTCCTTTTCAGATTCGTTTGATATCGCCGTCAGCGCGCCAACCACACCCGATTGCGTCGTCATCTGTGAGACGCCGAAGCGCGCACGCATGCCGGCGACAAAGTCCGGATCGTGGCTCTCCAACGCCGTCAGGGCCTCATTAAGAGCGGCCACCACCGTGTCCAGGCTGGTCGCATGGCGTTCGTTCTCTTCCTGGGCGAGCGCCAGTTGTTTCTTCAGGGATGTAGCAACAGGGGTCATTCCAGCTTACAAAGTACCTTGCGAATATCCATTTGATGAGGGAGCTTGAGAAAAGCACAATCAACGGGGACATATATGAGGCGAATATGTTTGTTGGTCTCGCTGGTCATTATTCTCCTAGTGCCGTTTTCGATTTGGGCAAGCGATGCGCCAAAAGGTCGAGAAAACTTCGAGCGCAAGGCTGAAATCATGCGAAAATACCCCATGGCTCGACTTCGCTTCATCCAGACCTGTTCCACATCTCTACTAGAGAGTGTGGGTGATGATGAAAGGTCCGAGATCGCGCGCCTCAATGGTATGCCCGCAGCGGAAGTTGTCGCGGAAATTTGCGGGCGCATAGTCAGGGGTATGGCCTCCGGAGCACTCACATACGAAATTTATAGGCGGTGGCTCGCAACATGGAGTGATGGAGCGCCGGTTGCAATTCCTGATTATAAGTAATGCTCCTATCACGGCTTCGGACCAAAATCGGATGATTGCTTTCGCCAGTTCCGCGCCAAGAGAGGACATATCAGGCTCCGAAATTGACGTTGGAAGCCGTGTGAATCGCCTCGGCCGTGGCTGCCTCTGTAACGGCCTTCTTGGCGCCGAGGCGCTTAGCCTCGATGCCGGCCGAGATCGTCTGCCATTGCTCGAAGGTCGCGATGATCTCGGTAGCCTTGACCTCGACCGTGACCCCGTCGACCGCCGCCTCCGCGACGATGTGCGGGATCTCGGTTGCGGCTGCCGGCGGATCGGCGACGGCCGCACGTGCCTCCGCCAGCTTCTGCTGGTAGGCCATGACCTGACCGGAACCGGGCGTGATGAAATTCCGCCGATACTTTTCAGCTTCGCGGTCGATCTTGCGGATGGCGTCCGCTCGCAGCGCAGCGAGATCAGGAGCAGGCTGCACCGGATCCCACGATGCGAACAGGCCTGCGAGCGACGGCGGGACATCGGGCCACTCCGATACCGGGTTGTCGACGTAGGCGTCTTCCTGCTTGCCGAGCTGCGCGACGATGGCGTCCCGATCGGGCGCCGGCAGCATCGCCGTGACGCGGCCGGCGATCTGGAACCAATACTCGCGCTCGTTCATGATCTGCTGCCGGCCGAGCCACCAGGCGATGGCCGCCATCGAGCGATGGACGGTTCCGGCCGCCATCGCGGCATGAAGCGCTTCCATCATCGGATTGTAGCTGTTCTCAATGCTGTACATGCGGGGTTCCTTCAGGGTTGGGGGATGCCGAAGATGAAGTAGCGGATGCCGCCGGGCGCGTAGGCGCCGGAGGTGCGCCAGTTTCCGGGACTGTCGGCGCGATTGTAGTAATCGCCGACGTTACCGGCGAAGGTGTAGAACCGGGCGTTGTTGGCCGTCAGCTCGCAATAGGTGCTCTCCCCGGCGTGGGCTTGCCCGCTGTAGGGGTACTTCAGCCGCTTCACGAACGGCAGGCGCCACATTGCGCTCCACGACATCGGCAGGTTGTTCTGCCCGACGCTCGCTCCGTTCCCGGCGCCATGGTGCGTGAGGTACTTCACCATCGGGAACATACCTGTCCCGTCAAACGGAATGTCCGTGATGACGCCGTTTCCAGCGCCAAAGGTGAAATAGCCCTGCGCCAGGATCTGCACTTGCGGGCGCCGCGTATCGACGATGATATCTGCCCACGACGGCGGGTCGGCGGAGCCTGGGCGGAGGATCTGGACCACGTCCACGCCACCCTCAGTGAATTTCCGCAAGGGCTTATTGCTTCCGCCGGTCGGCACGCTCGTATCTTCCAGGTAGAGCATGAACCGAGCGCGCATCGCCTTCGTTGCGTTGAAGCCGATGTTCGTCCCGTCAAACCAGTACTCGGCGCCAAAATCGAGCACTTGCGGGTTTGACGGATACATGATCGTCGCGCTGTCGTAAAAATGAACGTCAAGCACGACGGTGTCCGGGAGCGGAACTCCGGTGTTGTAGTAGCTGACGCCAGCGGGAAGAGCGATGTCCGCCGCTGCGATCACCTTCACCGGCATTTTCGATGGATCCATGGCCATCTGTTGAGGCGTGGCAGTGTCGACGTTGTAACCCGGCTTGGCGATCTTCGTCTCGGTTGAGGTGATCTTGATGGTCTTGGTGCCGTTCGGCGCCAAGATCGGCGCATCATCCGGGGCGGCATTGTTGCCCGGCAAGTTCCAGACGATCACACGCTTGTCGCGCGATCGGAACCTGTTGAATGCATCGATACCGTCATTTGGCGTGACGATGACGGGGATACCGTATGCGAAGTTTCCCAGACTGTTGTTGAGAACCATGTTCTCCACCCAGCCAAGCTGAGCGAAATTTCCCACGGCGTAGTAGCCGCCCTGACCGTGGTAGTATTCACCACTGTCGGTCCAGGCGACCATTTGTTGATTGTAGACGTTGCTGCCGCCGCCCTTCTTCGCCTTCACGTCAAACAACGGAACATTGTAGCGAAGCGTCGGGAACGCCGAGTTGCGAAAACCCCAGAGCGTTCCCTGCGCAACAGTGACAGACATGTAAGTGAACGTCGCGGCATTGCTCCCAGGCGGATAGTAGGTGACGCTGTTGCCCGCCTGGAACGTGTTCACGACCCAGATGTCACACAAGCTCGCTTGAATATCGAACTTGCTGTTGTAGAGGAACTTCCAGCGTTCACTATCCGGCGTCGAATAGGGATCGTCGGCGTTGTTCTTCATGATCTTCAGCGCACCGGCGCCGGTGGAGTCGTTGCCGATCCGGATCCTCGCCATCAGGTGAATACCTCGATACCGCCGTTGTTGAAATCCAACAGCAGCTTGCCGTTGACGCTCCGAGCGATGCCGGAGAAGTAGGCATCGCCGAAGTTGGCCGAGATGGCTGAAAGGCTGTTCACGCTGAGCTTATTGGCCGTGATCGCCCCGTCGACGATGAGCTCTGCGCCCGCAGCGCGGCGCATGACCGGCTTGGACCAATAGGTGGAGGTGCCCGTGCCGCCGGTGCGATCGGTCATGAGCATCATTTGGATGTACGTCCTGCCTGTGGGGACGGTTACACGGCCCTGCAACCGCACCCATTGATTTTTCAGGTTCGTAGACGCTGCGAAGAGCCACGCGGTGTTACCGCCATTGCCGTCAGTGATCATCGCTAGGATGTTTGCAGAACCGACGTCTGAGTTGTTGACCCAGACATCGAAGAAGTAAGCCTCTCCCGGCGAACATGCGATCCTTTGCGAAATGGCGCATTCACGGCCGAGGCTTTGCAGGACATAACCGGCAGCGTTGCCACCGTCCTCATTCGGATTGAAATAGAAAGCTTGCATGTAGGAGGTCCACCACGCCTCCAAAGTGCCACGCTGCCACCCGTTGTCGGCAATGTTGGAGAAATCCGTCAGCACAAGCTTGCTCGCCGAGATCGAGTTCGCCACGATATGCGAAGCGGTGACGCTGTTAGCAGCGATCTTGTCTGCGGTAACAGCGCTTGCGGCGATTTTTTCCGCCGTCACGGCGCCTGCGGCGATCGCGCCAGCGGTGACAGCGCTCGCGGCGATCTTTCCGGCGATGACGGCGCCCGTTCGGATGTAGTCAGCGCCAATTGTCGTAATGCCGCCAGGCTCCCAGGGCGAGAACTGCGCCTGGTTGGGGTACGCCTCGCCGAGATAAGGCCGAACCATGTGCATGAAGCTATTGACCTGCCCAGGAAGCGTCGGCGACTTGCGAACGTAGAACAGTGCTGTTGCGGCATTGGCCGGAGCAATGGCGAACAGGCCCGATTGCGTGTAATTCGAAAGCGGCTTGCCGTTGCCGCCCTGCACCTGAGCGTTGATCCAGCCGGTGCTGGCCTCGGAAATCCCTGCGCCATTGCTGTCATAAAAGGCGATGGCAACGAGATGTTGGCACCGGTGGGAACCCAGAAACGCATAAGCTTCGTAGCGTGAGCCGGCCTTCACTGGGACGCGGCGATCGCAGGACCATTGTTGAACTTCGTTGGCGGGGTTGCCATCGTGCTGCTCAAGCACGACCGTCATAGGCTGCCCGGTAAGCGCCCAGGTGTCGCCTTCGAGCCGGGTGGACGCCTGACGGTTCGCTATGCCGCCCTGGTTCCAATAAGACCAATCTTGAGTGCCGCCGTAGTTTTCGGTGTTCGGCAGCATGTTCTTGCCGGAACCGACCGACATGTGTTTTGCGTAGACAGCGCCGTCGACGATCAATTCGGCGGCCGAAGCCCGCCGCATGACTGGCTTGGACCAAAGCGTATATGTTCCCGTGCCCGCTACTCGGTCCGTTTGGAGGCAAAGAGCGATCCGCCCCTTGCCGGCCGGGACCGTCGCGATGCCTTGCAACTTGATCCACTGGTTCTTCACGTTCGTAGTTGCGACTGGATTTGCGGCGAAACCACCCGTTCCCGCCGCATCCCATGTGAACATGTAGAGATTCGCTGACGAGGCGTCGGTGTTGTAGACCCACGCCTCCACGTAATACTGTTCACCAGGCGTGCAGGCGATGTGGTTTGAGAAAGCTTGGTCTCGCCCGACGCTATGAATTCTCCATCCCGATGCATCTCCCGCGCCGGTGTCCAACACGAAACCCTGAAGGAAACTGGTCGTCCAGCCGTCGAGCGTGCCCGTCTGCCAACCGTTGTCCACGATGTTAGAGAAGTCCGTCAGGACCAGCGAACGCGCGGTGACGGAGTCGGCCGCAAGCGCCGTGGCCGTGATGGCGTTCGCCTGCAGTTTTGGCGTCGAGATCGCGTCGTTGGCGATCTTCGTCTCGGTGATGGCGAGATCGACGATCTTTGTGCCGGTGATGGCCGCGTCCGCGATCTTCGCGCCGGTCACGGCGGCATTGGCGATCTTGTTTGCCACAACGGAGTTGTCGGCAAGCCGCAGCGCGTCGATCGCACCCACCTGGATCTTCGCCGTCGTCACCGCCTCGGCCGCCAGCTTGAGGCTGGTGATGGCCTCATTCATGATCTTGTCGGCCGTCACGGCGGCGTCAGCGATTTTTGAAGCCGTGATCGAGTTGTCGAGCACGCTCAAATTGCCGGTCGGAGCGGCAGTCGTCACCCACGGCGTTTCCGTCCGGAATCGATCCGGGTTCGTCGTGATCGTCGCTTTCGCCCGGTACGCTTTGCCCGAGACCACATTGTCTGTCGTCAGCTTTAGCCCGCTCTCAGGGGCATTCGACACATCGCTAAAGGTCTGGGTGTCGCCCACGACCTGATAGGTGATGTTGACCGAGACGATGGTCGGATCTTCTGGTGGGGTCCAGGTGAAGCGCAGGCACGGAACCTGGCTGCCGCTCGCGCCGGCGATAACGCCGGTCGCGACACCGAAATTCTGGATAACCGACAACTGCGATGGATTGACCGGAGGTACTGGCGGAATGATCACCGGACCAGGCGCGATGTCGCCGTCGTCATAGATATCGGCGCCGGTCTCGGTAAGCACGAAAGTGAAGCGAAGATCGGCGTCGCAACGCCACTCCGAGACCATCCAGTCCTTGCCCTGGTAGGTGACCCATTCGCCTTCCATGACCTTTAGGCCGACGCGGCGGCTGACCGGCAACGTGACGGTACCGCCCTTGCGGTTCTGGCGATAACGGATGTTGAGCAAGTATTGCGCGATGTCAGCATCGTGCACCTGCAGGAAGTCGATCGACGTCTGACGCGGGCGTTTGTCCGCGGAGACGTCGGCATTGACGACGATCGGTTTCAGGCTCTCCGGGTTCCACATCGAATCGGGCGAGGTGAACTGTCCGGAGAGGTGGTTGAAAAGGTCGAAGGCCGACTTGCGTGGCTGGCGCGGTTTCGGCCGGTCACTCGGAATGTCGGCATCCATGATCGTCAGCACCGGGATCTGCGGCGCGCCGACAACGACGCCCGAGAGGCCGCGGCGGTTCAAGCCATAGCCTGCCATTGCGTCGTCAAACGCCGACAACGCTTCGGTGTGATCGGTCTCGGAATTGACCCAGAGCGAGCACTGGTAGATCGGCTTGCCCTTGCGCAGCGTCCGGCAATAGTTGATCGCGACGAAGTACGACGACAGATCCAGCTGGCCAAGCGACTTTCCCTCGCCGATCAGCGTGCGGCCAGAGAGCAAGCCCCTCAGGCCGAGCTGGTAATTGAGGCGATGGATCGCCGGGTTCAGCGTATGCACATGTGTCGACGGGTCGTTGAGCCGCTGCGGGCCATTCCCGCCGGCAACGGTCGAATCTTTCGTCGGGTCGTACTCGCGCAAGCCGCGAAGCATCCACTCAATGTCCGGCCGACCACGGCCAGCATCGCGGAAGAACTTCAGGTGATAGTAGCGGTAAACCACAACATAGCAGACGCCACGCAGCCGGCTCGTCGCCTTCCACGTGTTGCCGAGCGCGGCGGTAGACGCGGCAAGCTCTGCATCGTGCACCTGGTCAGGGCGGCCGTCATAGAAGCGAATATCGATCGAACTGTTGCCATCGCCATCGATGAAGCCCTCGACGCCATAGCGGGCAGCCTCTCCACCAGCGAGGGCCATCGGCACGAGATTGTATTTCTCGCCGAACATGAACATGTAGGGCTCAAGGCCATCGCACCAGCCATTCGCGAGCGCGAAGACATCGGCGTTCATCTTGTTGCCCTTGCCCCACTTGGCATAGAAAAGCCGCTGACCGCGCGTCTTGCCGGTACCGAGCAGCGCACCGACCGGCACGTCGCCGCCAATTTGCAGCTCGCCCTGTACAGCTGTGAACTTCTGCTTCTTCTGCTGCGTCTGACCGAGCTTCGTCAGTCCAAGCTTCGCGCCGAATGCCAGCGCTCCGCCCACGAGATTGCCGATAATGGTCGAGCCGAACAGGGCGCCGAGCCCGGTCGTGATCAACGAGAAAATTGCCATGGTAGGGATTATCCGAGATGGAAAGTCGCGACGACGTCGGAAAGGCCGTGGTCACTACGGCCCCTCTCGGTTTTGGTGGTGAAGCGATTGCCGATGCAGACGCCGACATGCTCGGCGCCATCAGCAAGGCGTAGGATGACGAGGTCGAAATAGCGCGCCGAGGCAGCACCATCGGGATCTTGTCCGAGTTCCGCCGACCAGAAGTCGACGAGGCTGGAAAATCCGCGCCGGCGGAGCGCGAGATGCGCGCCCTTCAGCGTCTTGTAGGCGCCGCGATACTTCTCGACGATCGAGGTGCCATGCAGCGCGTCGGCCATGGCGCAGCCGAGGTGGAAGCAGTCGGCCGGGCCATAATCATAGGGGGTCGTCAGCTCACGCTCCAGCGTGGCCGATCCGATGCGAAACCGTTCCATGTTGCTATCTCGACACCTGTCCCCATTCCTCGGGGATCGTGCCGACCGTCGCGACATATTCGAAGCCGGTATCGGTCGCGTCGTTGTCGAACTGCTGCTCGGCCTTGCTGCGCTTGACCAGCGTTTGGCCGCGCGCGGATCGACCGGGCGGCTGCAGATCAATCGTCAACGTCAGAAGCCCCGAGCCCTTCGCGTCGAGCGCATCGTCGTTGTAGCTGATGCGATCGATCTCGTAGATGTTCGAGACAAGGATGCCCACAACCTCGTTGGTCGCGGGGACGCCGGCGAGGTGGGTGATGATGACCGGCGAGTTCGGATAGTCGTACTGCTCAATCTGGGCAACCGCATCCTCAGGGTCCGCAACCGGGATATTCGAGAACACGATCGTCCGCGTTGTTACCGCCACGCCGACGGAGCTATTGATGTCGCCCGCCTCAAGGTATCTGTTCGGCAGATACTTCAGGCCATTATAGGTGAACGGCCGGCCGCCACGATGATAGCCGACAGTCTTGCCAGGCAAATCGAAGCGGATCAGGTCGAGCGTCGCGAACTCGCCACTCTCGACGATCGCCTCGACTTCAGGAGAAAGGACGCTCATGAGAAGAACAGCTCCGTAGCTGTGAATTGGACGTTGTAGTTCGGCCAGGACTTCGGAAGGCTGTAGCTACCCTCGTCCATCTCCATGATGCAGGCCGGTTTCTCGAAATGGACGGCATTGCCTGCGGCAAAGGTCTGGGTATCGAGCGCGAAGCGAATGGCGAGCGTCACGACACCGGCTGCATTCGCGAAAGCTGGCGCCGTGATCCGATGCAGGGAGCGAACCAACGGTGCCTTTCGCACCTCGACATAGTCGCCAGCCGAAAGCTGGAAGCCAGCCGGCAGCCCGTTGACCACGATCGAGAGCGGGTTCGTGATCGATTGCAGCACTGCCGAGCCATCAAACGCGCCCCCGCCTGCCTTCACGCCGGAAAGCGGTGTATCGCCTTGGTACGCTATCGGCCGAGGCCTGTGCGGATCGTAGCCGGCGAACACTCCGCCATCGCTGGCGAGCATGTTGAAGGCGTCGAACGCCGCAGCCTCCGCCGCCGTCAGCTTTCCCGCGGCATAGGTCGCCACCCAAAACGGCGTGCCCCGAAGCAGCGTTTCGGTGCGCCGACCGAGCATGCGCGAAGTGCTACGGGTCCGGATCGGGTCAAAAGAAATCGATGGCCCATAGACCACATTCGGAAGTGCGATCAGATCCGGCATCAGTAGTCCCCGCCGTTCTGGTGGATGTTCTGGCGCGCCGCCTCGTTCCGCTTCATCAACTGCACGGTCTGCCCGCTCGCCTGTTGCAGGATCTTGGCAACCAGGTCCTCGCTCAGTTCTAGCTGGATAACGGTGCGATCGTCGGCTCCGCCTCCATTTCCGGCATCGCGAATCTTCGAAGGAGCGATAATCCTGCCGTGCTGCGACGGCGAGAAAAACTCCTCTTCGTACTCGTTGACCCGGTAAATTCGACCTGGCGAAACATCGCCGCCGCCGGCCCGCGCGCCGCCAGTGAGGAAGTCGCCGAGCGTCGAGTTCGGTACGAATTTCGGAGAGAAGAGCCCCTTTCCGCCGCCGCCGAACCCGCCAGAAAACGCTTCGAACAGCGAGCCGAAGAGCCCTTTGCCATTGGTGTGCACATTGATCAGTTCCGTCAGCAGAGCCGCGAGGGCTTCCTTGGCGTCGAAAGTGCCGTCGACAATGCGGGTAAGCTGGTCGTCGAGTGTGTCACCGACGCGCTGCGCCGCATCCCGCATCCGATCCTGCTGGTCGATCAACTCTTCCTCGGCGGCCATCTGCCGATACTTCTGGTCGATCAGCTTGGAAATTTCCTGCCCCTCTTTCGAGGCAAAGGTAACGCCCGCTTCACGCAGCGCGATCGTCCGCTCACGCTCGATATCAGTCAGCCCCATCACCGCGAGCTCGTCGCGCAGAGACTGGATGACATCGTCAATCGCCTTCTTTTCCTTTTCGGCCGCACTGGCCGCCTTCGATCGACCGCCTTTTTCCTTGCCGTCATCGGATGGGATTACAGGCGGAGTCCAGGTCTTTTCGGCGGTCCTGTTCATGCGATCAACACGGTCATTCAACGCGTCGACGATCTTCGCTTCCTCGGACTTTAGGTCTGCAATCTGCTTTTTGAGCCCATCAACCTGACCCGTGACACCAGCTGCGACGATGTTCTTGCTGTTTTCGAAGCCGAGGTTCTTGGCAACGTCAGAGAGCTTCTCCGTCTCAGCCGTCTGCTTCTCTTTCGTCTCAAGGATTTTGTTTTCCAGATCCAATACCTTCAGGCCTATCTCCGCCTGTCGGTTTCTGAGTGTGCTGCTCCTCTGGTTCTGATAGTCCCGAAAGCCGTCGATGAACTCGGCGAGGCTGTCGGCCGCGGAAACGACGGCCGACTTGAGCTTGACGCCCACTGTCGTGGCGATCAGGTTGAACTTCCGATCGACCTCGGCGGCCTTCTTGATCAACTGCTCGTCGAGTACCAACCCAAGGTCGTTTGCGGCCTTGATTTGGTCGCGGATCCCAGCCTCCCCAGCCTCAATAAGTTGCACGAACTGCTCGCCACCAGTTCCACCAAAGACCTCATCCAAGATGCGGATCTGCGCAGCCTTGTCGAACTGCTGCAGCTTTCCGATGATCTCGGTAAACAGGGCCGATGGGTCCTTGAGCTTTTTCTTAAGATCGTCGGCACTAAGGCCCAGGCGCTTAAACGCTTCAGCAGACGAACCGCTGCCGGTCGAAATGAACTCATCGGCCCTCAGGTTAAGTTCCTTGATACCATCCGTCAGGGCATCAACACCGACCCGGTTTTGCTCGGCGACAAACTTCAACTCCTGGAATGACTTGACGTCCAAGCCGGCCCTCCGCGCCTCATCCCCCACGGCGGCAATCGCGCTAGCCGCATCGCGAACGACGGCCACAGTACTGGCGGAAACAATCCCGGCCACGATACCTGCCGCACCACCAGCGAGGCCCTTGATCCGATCGAAGGACGCGAGCACATCTGTGGCTGTCGACTTGGTCATCGCCCGAATGCGGGCAAGAGAAGCCTCGAAGCCTTTCGAGTCTCCTGAAATAGTGACGGGGATATCAGGGCGGCTCATTTGCGGATCTCGATTTACGGAAACTGATCGCCACCCACCACAGGGGAGAACGGCACACTTGTGATTGACTTCCACGCCTTCTGTGAGAGTCTCGCGACGCCGAGCGCTATTGCTCGTTCAAGTCGCATCCGGAGGAAGCCATGGCCGTGTTCATCCTGCTGTTGGGATTGCTGCAGATGTTCGGAGGCGTGATCGTCGCATTCCTCGCCAAATCGGCAATGCACGAGATACTTGGCGCCACGGCTTTCGGCCTGGGCGTCGTCAGCGTTGCGCTCGCGATCATCATCGCCAAGATCGATGATTTTGCGAAGTCTCGCTAACTTCCCCCAATTGTCTGCGCCTTCGGGTTCGTCTTGAGCGACGGTCGCACCCCATAGGCCGCTGCGGCGCGGCGAACCGCTTCGCGAGAGATAAACGGAGCGCCGCTGAGTTTTCCGGAAAGCCCCTCCAGAGCCATCTCAAATTCGGCCGCCGTCGCCTTCCAGAAAACTTCCGGCGACCAGCCGAAAAGCTTCGGAGAAGTGGCGACGCGAAACGCCGTTTTGAGTTGGTCAGCAATCAGGAGGGGCTGACGGGCTTTCCCAAGACGGCATCCGAAGCGATATCGGTTGCCGTCTGTTCATCTCGGCGAATGCGCCCGGCCTCGATATGTCCTGCAAGTGCAGTCTCGACCGCATCGCGCCAGTTCACCTGGTCGGCGATAGAGATGTTGCTGTCGTCGAGGATCTTGGCCACGAGCGCGTCGAGCTGGTCGGCATCATCGACGACGATCAGGCAGCGAACGGCGCAGGCGACGGCCTTCGGCTCGAAGCCGAGCAGTCGGGCATAGATCTCGTCAATCGTCTTGGCACCCAGCGCCTGCGACAGTCGCGCAAGTCCCGAGAAGGTGACGGCGATACGGAAGTCGATGGCGCCGATTTTTACCGGCGCCTCGCCACGGATGGGGTTAGCGTGTTCCACCATCGCCTCCGTCAAACGGCCGGAACGAAGGTGATCACGCCCGTCATCGCTCCGCGGATGTCCGCCTGCAATTCGTTCGTCTTGTCACCGGAGAAGGTGCCTGACATCAGCGCATCGCCCTCGAAAGTGCCGACGCCGGGAACTGTGATCTGCCACTCGCGGACCACCTGGTTCACGATGTCGGCCGCAACCGACTTCATGGTCGCAGTGTTCACGAACGCGCCCTGACCGTTGAAGCGGATCGACTGGGTGCCATGCATCAAAGCCAAAACCAACTTGCTGCCAGGCGCGGCACAATTCGGCTTGGTAATGTCGATTTCTTCGTTGTTGATTTCGAGCGAGCGAGACTCGACGATGCAGGCAAGCTCGAAGTTGCCCGTATCATTCGCACGGGCAAAGGTAAGTTCGCGGCCGAGAGCCATGGCGATGTCCTCTGGTTAGGTGAAGCGGTAGCGCTAGAGCGCAGTCTGCTGGGGATCGGCTGCAAGCGTCTTGTAGGCGATCCGGTAGTTGATGGAGCCGGCGCAGAGAGAGGTGCCGGTTTGCGAATTCACGTAGTGCCGCTCGTTTTCGAGCAGTGCCTCGATCACGAGACCATCGAGCTTTATGGCAGCACCCATGGCACTTTCGACCTCGACGCAGATATCGTCGAACTCAAGCTCCGGATCATCGTCGCGAAGATGCACGACGATCGAAAGCGGCAAACGGCGATCGTAGCCATCCTCGCCATTCGGTCCCGAAAACGGTCGAAGGTCGGCGATCTCGTTACTGTCCGACCAGGTGAGCGTCAGCGCCGGCAACGCCTCCTGTTTGATCGCGCCCTTGCGACCACGAACGACCTTGTCGGGATCGGAGAAGCGCGGAATGGCGACCAGCCGCGCCTTCACCGCGTCGAAGATCTGGGTGCGGAGGTGCGCCATATCAGACGATCGCCTTCCCGAGATCGCGAAGCGCCTGACCGAGGATCTCGACCGAATAGCCGAGCGCCACAATCTGCTCCCGCGTCTTCTTCTGGTCGGCGAGCCGGCCGACGTCCGAGCGGATCGCCGAACGCAGACGGGACGGCAACTGCTGCCACGGCCGCTGCGTCATACCGCCGACGGCCTTGCGAGCCGCTTCCTTTTTCGCGCCTTCCTCGGTGGCGAATAGCGCCTGGCAGATCTCTTCGGCCGGGTCGACCTTCGCGGCCGCCGGCGCATCCTGTTCCTGTTTCATGTCAGATGTCTCCTGAAAGCGAGAGCTTGAGCATGGCCCGGGCGTCGTCGCTCACATTGATGATGGGATAGGTCACGCCGTCTATCGTGACCGTGTCGCGCTTACTTTCGAGACCCGGCACGTCGGTCGCGGCAACAGCGAGCAAATGCGTCGTTCCCTCGACCGCCTGGTCGACCTCTTCCATAAGTTCGACATCGCGCCAAACGCGGAGGATGCCCCGAACAGCCTTCGGACTGACGACGCCGGCGATGGTGAACATGGCATCGACGTTGCCGAAGGCCTTCGCGAACTTCGGCCCCATGCGGGCGAAGATTTCGGGGCGCCGCGTCATTTCGATTTCAGCTTGTCGACTTCGGCCTGCAGCAGCTTGACCTGGTCGGCGAGCACCGTCTGATCCGTTCCCGCCTGATCAAGCTCGGCTTCGAGATCTTCGTTCTTCTTCGACAGAACCTTGGTGTTTTCGAGAGCCGTGTCGCGCTCCGCGGTCAGGGTGTCGACCTTGCCCAGTAACTGATCACGCTCGTTGGTCAGTGCTTCGAATTCTTCGCGGATCCGCGCAAGGTCGGCACTCGAAGGGGCCGCGCCTTCCTTGACCGATGGGCCGCCGGTGTAATCGCCGAACGCATCGCGAAAGTTCTTGACCTCCTCTTCCGAGAGACCTCCCGCGCCAACGGGAACCGGGTCGCCGGCCTTGTAGACCTTCTTGCCGAGGGTGATGGTCACATTGAACTGCTCAGTTTTCTTGCTCATCGGAGCCTCCTGTTTACCGACTGCGGTCTCCGCCGCTTGAGAGCGACGGAGCCGAGGCTAGGCATGGGGTTACGTGGGGTAGGTCAGCGCACCAGCGCGAAAAGGCTGGCGTCAGGTTCTGGGGCAACCGGGAGCGGTGCGGCCTGCGTCTGCACGATCGTGCGAGACGGATTCCTTTCGCGCCACATGTCGGGGAAGCGTTCCATCGCCTGCAGCACGTCGTTGTCAAGGATCGCGCCGTACGCGAAGTGGCCCTGAAAGCCGTAAGGATCGAAGATCGCCACACCCATCGACGGCCAGAAGTTCTGTTTCACGCCGCCAACGGTGTAGGGCTGCGAATACTGGATGAACGTCAGTTCGCCGATCGTGCCAAGCACCGTGTAGTACTTGTTCTCGGCGCCGGTCGAGACCGGCCCAAGCTGCATGATGCCGCCGTCCTGACGCCGGTTGTCGAGCATCTCCTGGAAACGAGGCGATTTCTTCAGGAGCCCGGCGGCGCCCGGTCCCAACAGGACCTCGCGGGCAGTAAAGCCGCTGGTGTCGCCCAGTAGCTGCGTCCATGCATCAATGCTATCCATCGGATCGACACCTGCCTCACCCCAGCGCGCGGCGCCGGCAAGCGCGATGGTCAACGCAGCATCGCGCCCGAATGTCACCGTCTGCGTCGGATAGTCTTCGCCCTGCACGATCACCTGACCGGTGCGCAGAACCTGCGAGCACATGAACTCTTCGCGGCGAGTAATCCGCTGGTCCTGGTCATCGATGATGGTCGCGAGATTGTAGGCGTAGCGATTGGCAGGCGTATCCCGACCGCCGATCGGTTCGCCCGGAATGCGGATCATGTTGCCGCGGGGACGAAGCGTGTTCTGCGGCTTCACGTATGCCGGGGTAAAGCTGGTCGCCTTGAAGCCGCGATTGGCAGAGTCCTTGCCCGGAACATCCGGATGTACGAACGGAGCGAGCTCGCGATCGGGAAGGATGCGGTCAAAAACGATCTCTTCCATGTCGGAAAGCACGGTCGTCGAGAAATAGCGATCGCGCAGGAAGGCTTCCGGTCGGTCGCGGGGCGGCAGAACCTGAATGAGTTCCGCGGTATTGAGGAGGATATCCATCTGTCAGTTGCCCTTTCGGTTAGGCCGTTACTTCAGGACGCGAACGTAGAGGGGCGAGCCTTCCTTGCGGAAAGCGGCTTCCACGGTCGCGGCTGTATGACCGGCACCAAGGATGAGTTTCGTGGAATCGAAGGCGCCGCCGGCGTAGGCAGCGGCTACGACGTCAGCGGCGGATGCGTCGCAGTCGGTCGCGAGCACGAGGCCCGGCGTCTGCGAACCATCGGCGGCGGCCGAGGCGGACAAGGTGTACTTGTCCGAAGCGGTGATGTTGCCGATCACGGCGCCGCGCTTCAGGTTCTGACCGCTGGCGATGGTGATGTTGCGGGTGACGACCGGCACGTCGGAGACGAGCAGGTCGTTCGGGGCGAAGGTTGCTTCAGCCATGGTCAGGCTCCTCTGCGGTTACGGCCATGCATGGCCTGGATGGTGTTTCGAACACCGGCGACAACCGCCTGGCGCTCGCTCGACTTGCCGCCACCCGGCGTTCCCGCTCCGAGCTTCGGGCTCTTGCCGGCCATGCGACTGCCGAGCTGACCGCCCCCGCCGCCCATAGCTGACAGCAATGCGCCAGCGTCCTTGGCGGAATAGAACTTCGATCCGAAGGCCAGTTCAGCGGCGAGCCCCGGATTGGCATCGGCTTTCGGATGGGAAAGGATCGAGCGGATCCGCCCCTGCTCGGCGCGGCGGATCGCACTGGCAGAAGTGGTCTTGCCGTCGTCCGCCTCGTCCTCCTCGGTTTCGGCAGAGGTGTCTTCTTCCTCGGTCTCAGCCTCGGGGTCCGTCACGTCGTCTTCGGCAGAGGTTTCATCCTCGGTGCCTTCGGCGGTTTCTTCGTCTTCGAGTTCTTCCGGCCGCTCTTCTTCCAGCCGGGAGCCCTTTTTGCCGCTAATGGCGGCGAGCACGCTCCGCGTGAGCGCGCTGGTGCGCGTCAAGTTCGACATCGTCGTCTCCGTATGATGGTGGGTTAGCCGGCTGTCCGGCTCAGTTCCGCTTCGAAGGCCGCAAGGACCTGCGAAGGACGTGCAACCGCGTCGGCGAGGCCGGCATCAACCGCCTTCTGTCCGCGATAGACCCGCGCCTCGGTGGCGAGAGCGGATTGCTGGGTGAGGCGGCCGGCGCGGAAGCGCGCAACGGTCGCCGCAAATTCAACGCGAAGCTCTTCGAGCTCGGCGAGTTCCTGTTTCAAGACATCTTCGGGGATGGCCTGATAGGGATTGAAGTCGGCCTTGTGTGCGCCAGCCGAAAGGATCGTGACGTTCAGCCCCTCTTTCGCCAGCCAGGCGCTCATGTCGACATGCATGGAAATGACACCGATCGAACCGCAGATCCCGGTCTGGGGAATGACGACCTGTCGGGCCGGCGATGCACACAAATAACCGGCGGAGCAAGCGTGGTCGGTGAGCACCGCGATCGTCGGCTTCATCTGCGAAAGCTCGAAGATCTGCTCGGCGCAGTCGAAGGCGCCAGTCACCTCGCCGCCAAAGCTGTCAACCTCAAGCACCACTGCCTTGACGTCGGCGCTCTCCATGCAATCGCGCACCTGAAGCGAAATCGCTTCATAGCTCGTCATCCCGCACGACTGGCCGATCCACTTGCCCTTGTTGACCAGAGAGCCCTCGATCTCGATCAGTGCAATGCCACGCTCGGACAACATCTTGGGACCTTTGTAGACGTCGTCCCCCCAATAGTCCTTCGCGTCCCGCAGCTTCTCGCCAATCAGGCCCATCTCCTCGCCACCGGCCACATGCGCGGCAACATCGGGCGCACCGAGGACCCGCGGCCCGAAGGCGCGCGCGATGATGTCGCCCTTTGCCGGATGCAGCATCAGCGGCGTACCGAACATACGGCTGGCGATTTCAGGATAGTTCCTCATGCCGGTTTCCTTCTGGCAATCGCAGGGATGCCGACCGGGTGCCGGCGGGCAGACTTGCGGCCGTTGACCTCCTCCTCGGTATCCTCGCCGGGTTCGCGATCATCAGCCGGGTTCACGCGCGGACGCGCCGAGACATCGGCAGGCCCCATGGGCAAGCCCAGTTTTTCATAGAAGCTGCGCTCACGTGCCCGCTGCAGCGCGTCCATTTTCCAGTCCCGGCCCTGCTCTGCCGACTCCTGCTGGAGCGTCGTCAGGTTGTTTTCGATGCGCTCGCCGGCAGCCTGCGCTTCGCGCAACGGATCAATCCAGCCACGGCCGGGACCGATCCAGTCCGCGTGGCACCACGCCGCCGGGTTCTGGTCGAACGGCACGGCGTCGGCGGGAAGTTCGATCAGGCCCTTGTCGAAGACCTCCTCAAGGAACGCACGATAGATCGGAGCCATGAACTGGGCTGCAAAACCACCCTTCTTCGCCGTCAGTCCGCGCCAGATTTCGAGCAGGGCCGCGCGTGCCGACGAGTAATTGACGTTGCTCCAGTCCATCGTCAGCTGTTCGTAGGTGATGCCGATCGCGCTCGCGACCTTGCGCAGCGCAGCATTGACGAAGGCCTCAAAGTTCGCATTCGGATGCTCGGGCTTTGTCAGGGTCGCTTTTTCCCCCGGCTGCAGCATGTTGATGCGAACGCCGGGAAGGTCGATTGGCGCGGCGCTGTAGTAAGCCTTCTGCGCGTCTGACATCTCGCCGTAGACGCTCGCGACTTTCTGGGCCGACACGTCTTCACCCATGGCATCGAGAAACTCTTCCGGATCGAAGGGCGTCTCGATGAAGGCGGCCATGACTGCGTTCAATGCCGCCGCCTGGCTCTCGAAGTCCTCATAATCGGTCGACTGTTTGATCGAGCGGATGATGGGCGCCCAGTCCGAAACGCCGCGCGTCATGCCGGCGCGCTTCTGTTCGAAAGCATGAACGACGATCGGTCGTCCCCATTCGGTTTCCCGCTCGACATACTCCCATTGCCACAGACCGGTATTGCCGGCGAAGACTTCGCCGGGATGCGACTTGCGGAAATGATAACCCTGAGGAGCGCCGTAACCGTTGATCACAACCCCATCGCGCAGAAATTCGTCATCCATACGCCCGTTCGGGTTTGAGCACCGTGCCGGGTCGACGACATGAACAGCGGTCTGGAACAACGGGGCGTTGTCGTGCCAGACGATGACGCCCATCGCCTCACCTTCAGGGCCGAATCGCTGACGGGCGGCAAGGCCGAGAATGCCGGCCATCGTTTTCGTCCGCTCGGCATCGCACCACTTGTCGACGTCCTGCGTGTAGTCGCGCCACAAGGCCTCGATCCTGTCGGAGATCGCGTCGGCTTGTTCGAACGTCATGTTGAGCGAGACATGGTTCGGCCTGGCGGCAAGCGTCCAGCCGGAACCGATGATGTTGTCGACCAGGCGCGAGGTGCCGGCGGCACCCCAGCCGTCATTGCGGGCGACGTCGTTGAGCCGATCGACCAGGTCGACACGGTTCCACGACAACGCCGACTGGCCCGACCAGGTGCCCGGCCGCCATTTGGCGAGCGACGGATGATCGCTGGCGGCACCCTGATAGGCGGTCGATGCCATCATCCGGTTCTTCGTCATCTGCATACGCGCCGCCGCGCGCATGGCATCGGGCAACGGCTTGTCATCCGGCCCGTAGATCGCGACATCGCTCATCCGAAGATCACCCCACGGCTACGGGCCCGGCCCATTCGACGCTGGCCCAGCTGCGCCTCAAGACTGCGCACATATTGGCGCAGATTCCCGACATTGGCGGCGGCATAGGTAATCGCCTCGCCGTTGTAGTTCAGGCTGACTTCCGCGCGGCCGATCTCCAGTTGGTGGAGTGCCTCGCGCGCTTCTGCGAGCCGCGCCTGCAGCACGGAGCGTTCCTGTTCGGTCAGAGCCATCAGAGATCCTAGCGATTGTTGCGCTGGCGTGCCCGCTCGGCACGCGCAAGTGCGGCGGCGAGCCGCGACGATGCGTCGGTTGCCGTCGTTTCGGGCGGCGTTTCCGTTTTCACCTCAACCCGGTTGAGATGGTCTTCGAGGTCACCTTGCTGCGGCGCTTCGATCCGGCCGAGGCGGTCGGCTATTGCGTCCCACTCTTCGTCCGTCCAGTACGGCACGCCCCAGCGATAGGCACCGGCAAGACTCTGGTTGAGCATGTCGATGATTTCGTTGCGGCGACCGTCGAGCAGCTTCCAGACATAACGGGTGTGGCCGCTACGGGTCTTTTCCGGCACGCGCGCCTCCGAGGTCGCCTGCTGGTAGAAGTCGTCGCCAAACCCTCTGGCAAAGCGGATGTAGCCTGCCCGTTCCGGATCGCTTTTCTTGTAGTCGCGATAGAGCCGCAGCTTGAAGGCCGAGGCATTGAACGTGAAGAAGCGCGACGACCACTTCTGCTTTTTCGGCTTGCCGCGCTTGTCGTACTCTTTCGTCTGCACGATCGGCGGCGCGGCCTCGGTGTTGCCACCGCGAACCATGATGACGCGAGATTTCGGGTGCTTACGAACCCAGTTCCAGACGTCGTCGGTGTACGCGTTACCGTCGATTGCCAGACGATCGGCGGCGCGCTTCCGGCCAAGCTCATCGAGCCATTGACGCTGCAACAAGTTGTCCAGAGCTGCCCGCACCTCTGGTTCGGAAATGTGCCCCGAGTGTTCCTTGAACCCAGGCAGATGACTGCCGGCGCGGTTGTCGATTACGCCGTGGTCGATGACGGCGCGATAGCGGTTGCGTCCATAACCGACGAGGAGCCATTCGACGCGGTCGCCCTGGACGTCGAGACCGAGCACCAACGCCAGCGCTTCCGCCGGAATAACGCCGCGGCGGAAACCTTGCTCCTCGCCGCGGTCGCGTAGAACTTCCCAATCGACCGCCTTGTTGTCGGCCTCATAGGCAAGACCGAGCCAGTCGTTGAAGAAGGTCTGCTCGGCTCCGGAGCCATTGTCCCGCTTCTCCGGTCCACCGGCCTGAAGCGAGAGCCATTCGCGCGCCAGGTTCTCCCAGCGTTCGAAAGGCGAATACGCCATCCATATCCGGAACGACCGATGTCGGCGCGCCCGTTCGGGATACTTGGCGACCCACTTCGCGCCGTTTTCCGGCCGCACCATCCATTCACGGTGATGCTCGTGGATCTCGCAACCGCAACCGATGCAAACGAAGTGCGCGTTTTCCGGATGCTCGGGATCGATGTGATCCCGCATGTTTTCCCAACGCAGCTCCTGCAACTCGCTGCAGTGCGGGCAAGGAACGTGATAGCTCTCCTGCGTCCCCTCGCGATAGTTCGCCGTGATCTTGCATCCGGGCTCGACCATCGGCGTCGAGATCTTGAAGACCTTGGCATTGAAGAAGGCCTTGCTGCGACTGTCCGCCTGGACTTCCGGGTCGCCCGCCTCGTTCATCTGCCACTTGGCAAGGTCGTCTTGGACCTGCTTTCGCGGCGAGATCATCGACAGGCCTGCCGGCGAGTTGGCGCCGGCCGCCTGGATGGCGCCGCGTCCGTCGATGCGCTCCTTGTAGAGCACCGAGTTGCTGGCATCGCGGCTGTTCTGCGAGAACAGTTTGGCGACGGCCGGCATCTCGCGCACCAGCGGCATCAGCTTCGTCTTCGACCAGCGCCCCGCGTTCTCCTCTGTCGGGTGGACGTAGAGGAAATCGCCGGGCGCCATATCAAGCGAGCCGAGCGTGAAGATGTTGGCACAGATGGTGCCGCCGATCTGTGCCGATTTCGCCAGGCTGACGATGTTGCACGGGTCCTCGGGCGACAACGCCCGAAGGATCTCCGAAAAGAACGGGACTAGGTCTTCGTTGTACGGCCCCGGATGGTCCGTGATGCGCTCCGAGAACACGATGTTCCGCTTGGCCCAGTCGAGATAGTCGACTGACGGCGGCGGCTCGCAGATCTCGGCCAGGACCGAATAGATCATCCGCTCCGGATTGAACAACATCGTCACGGCTGTTGGTCCTCGACGTGTTCAGCCTGCCCCGCAGCGGTGCTGGCAAAGTCCTTCGCAGCCTTTGCCCGTGTTTCGCGGAACGACTTGAGCAACGCATGCATGACGTCGTGCATCGGAACATCGAACTGGGCAGCCATCGCCTTCGCCATGGCCGGAATACCAAGTTCCATCACCTTGAAGGCCTCGGTGACGGCTTTGACCGTCTGACGCCTGGCATCGTCGGCAAGCATGTACCGCCCAATTTCAAGCGCTTCCTCACGCTCCAGCTGGGCTGTCTTGATCTGCTGCTGCCTGAGACGCTCGGCCGCCAACTTGTCGGCAACGTCGTCCCGGACAATCAGGTCCGCTTCGTCTGGATCCGAGGTAACCGGCACCGAGGCCGGTCGCGCCGCGCGCCCACCGAGGTTCAGCGCTGGCTGGCGGGTTGGCATGTTCAACGATGCCTGCCCGTTGGCACCAAAGCGCTGGGAAGGCTCAAGCGTTTTCTGCAACTGGGACTGGGCGATGGCCGGCCTGATCTTCGCCGCCCTACCTTCGCCTTCAAGTGCATCGCCGTAGATCTTGCCTTCGGCGATGTACTGCGAGATCCGGCCAGCGCTCACGCCGATGTGTGCGGCGAAGGCACCCTTCGTCATCGTGTCAGCGGACAGGCTCATTTTAGCTTTCGACTTTAGCCAAGCTCTTTAGTTTAGGCTCTGACTTTAGGCTTCAAAAAGTCGCTCAGACTAGGCAACCACCGCGGTGCCAAATACCCGTAGGTCGGGTTTTCTCAGGAAGGACCCGCATTCCTGTCCCGCCCGACTAGCGCAGCCTCGCAGGTTCGCTAATGTCCCGACGCGCGTTATCGATTCATGAGGCAATGGAGACACTATGGGCGAGTTGCTTGATAGGCATTTTCAACACCAAGTTTTGCAAACTCTGGCGGGCGGATACCCCGAACGCATGAACATTGAGGAATCATTCGGCGAAGAATGGGGCAGCCGCCTAAAGGTGAACATGCACTATCTTCAAGAGCACGGCTTGCTCGAACTGCATCACCCCAACCCCAAGGGATACGGAGACCCGAGGGACGCATCCATAACCGCCAGTGGTCTAGATTTCCTCGCGGGCGACGGTGGACTAACTGCGATTCTTGGAGTGGTCACAATCAAGCTTCACGAAGATTCGATTAAGCGAGTGCTTGCGGACAAGCTGATCGCATCAGACGCAGATGATAGCGTAAAAGAAAAACTGCTTTCCCAACTTCAGGCACTCCCTGCTGAGGCGACAAAAGAGACGATGATGGCGGGACTCAAAGCAGGGCTTGATAGCATCCCCGATTTCGTCGTTTGGCTTTCCAATTGGATCAGCTAGTCAGTGGGCCGTTCGAACCGCCCGCTCGAATGCAACTGCGAAGTGATCGTGAATGTTCGCGGCCACATAGCGCTCGACGACCTCGCGAAGGTGGAGGCGGATGCGATACGTGCTTTGCGACACGAACAGGATGACTGGGAAGATCGCCTGCGTGGTCGGGTCTCGCTGCCATACACCCGGAAACAGATGGCTCGGGCGCGTCGCAGCGAAGAACCGCGCGTTCTTGTAGTTCTTGTTCCGCTTCGCCGACTTGTCGGAGCGGACGCGGGTAGCACCGGCACCTCGATAGTCGATCTGCAAGTCAGCCATGACACGGTTCAGAAAACCTTGCGTCATGTTGCCATACCGATCGAGAGGCGCACGCTTGGCAGGAACGGCCACCTCGTTACGCTTCATCAGTCCCCGATCGATAAGCTGCCGCTCGAACGCCTTATGCGTGCGCATCCAGCCTTCGATCTGTGGTCCGAGGAACGCCGTTGCTGGCAACCCGCCCTTGGTTCGATCACCCGTCACCACGACGGCAGCCTGCAGGTTCTGCCTGGTTGCTCGATCATAGACGACCCCGCGCTTTGCATAGGGCGTAGGCCGATCGAACACGCGATCCATCTCGCGCTGCACTTCGAGCCGCCCGCCCTTCGCCGTCTCGTTCAGCGTCAGCATGATCGCGTACGGCAACTGCTTGCGCTCGATATCGCGCAAGGACCGATCAAAGCCCGACAGATCGAATTTGATGTGGGCGTCGATCATCGGCGAAGACCAGCGAGAAACTCATAACCCTTAAAACGAAAAAGGCGACCTTTCGGCCGCCTATCATCTGGTCATAGCAGTAGCACTCGCCCTGACTCGGTGCCTCGCTTCGGAGGCTGTGAGGGCGTGGGGCCGGTGCGTTGGTTCCCTGAGGCTTTCGCCTGCTCTGCCCTAACACCTGGCTAGGGGATCGGAGGGTAACGTCATCCGGCTCGTCCGTGGCAGATGACTCTCACAGCTTCTTGAGAAACGCAAGAGGCATGCTTTCAATGTCGAACGGCGTGCTGTGCCCTTCTTGCCCGACATTGATACGGACACTTGCCCTTGCCTCTCTGCTCCACCTCACGGCCGTCACGACACACCGGAAACCTGCGAAGGGACCGAAGACGATATCCGCCAGTGTGCCCTGTCCAATCGATTTGTCAGTCGCCACGCGCGGCGCTTGGAGTCCATCTGACAGTGCTTTGAAAACAGCCACATCGTTATCACTGACCACGTGGTAATACGCGTCGCAGCCTACGATATTGATGACATTTTTCTGATGGCGAAGCGCCAAGAACGCCTCAGCAGAACCGACCACACGAACGAGCAGATAGCTCGCCAAACGCGGAATCTCGGTCTCTATTTTCTTGCCGCGACGTATGGAAACGATCTTTTCACGCGGCACAAAGACCTCAACGTTGGCCGCCGTCAGTGCGTTTTCCACATCGAATTCTTTTCCGCGCACGACGTGCAGGCAGTACCAGCGGGCGTTTTCGGGGTTCATTTCGGTCACTTTCATTGAGGCTGCCTTCAAATTCATTGCTGTGATTCGCCGCATTCGGTCCATGAAACCGTCTCGCGATGCGGTTGCGATCGGCTGACCCTTCAATCCCCTATGCTGCATCATGGTCGCCCTTGCTCCTTGCCGTGAGATAGTCGGAAATCTGTTCGCGGTATCGATCGACCGCCGACGCAACGGCGCGGTCGAGATCCTCGTCGGGGTCGAGCGCCGGGAAGTAGACCCAGTCAGGCAAGCGCCCGTCGAAGAACGGCCAGCCACGGCGCTTGTGTTCGCGACGCCAAGCCTCCATGTGGTCGGAATCTCGGTGCACCTGTTCAAAGCCCTTGGCGGGCTCCTCGATCGCGAGCTGGCATACCCAGCCCTGCCGATCTCTGGCCCGCTCGTGCATCGTGTTCACGGTCGGCCAGCCGCCGCGCATGCGCTTCTCAGCCATCACGTCGGCGAGGGTCGTCTTGCCGTGATCGATCTGGAGCTTGTCGAAAGCTGTCGGCCCGGCAATGGAGCCGGTCGGAGGGCACAGCAACTCGGCAATGCGTGTCGCATTCCAGAGCTTGCCGTAAGGGTTAGCCATGACACTGGTCGGCTTTTCGGCCTCTTTCGCCGAGGGCACGGCCTGCCACAGCTTCTCACTAAAATAGGTCGACGGCGCCGGCACGTGGGATTTCTTCTGCGCCTTGAGCAACGCCAACCAACGCGGGAAGCGCTCGGCAGCCTCGTGACGCTCGTCGGCCGTGAGCAGGTACCAGGCGCGACGAGCCGGCTCTTTCGGCATGCCGGCGAAACCCGGCCAATCCTTCACCAACGCCCAGAAGGCCCTGTCGATGGCCGCTGCGCTTTCCGTGGGGCTTTCCTGCCCTTCCGCCTCGCGCACGCCCTCTCTCAGATTCTTACAATCAGTATTTGCTGAATCTAAGTTATTACTATGTGCCGACTTTACCGGCGACGGCGAAACCGGCGACGGCATCACCGGCGCCGGCATTTCAGTCTGCGGTAGAAATGCAACACTCTCGCCGGAAGCCATATTTTCCAGCACGTTGCGCGGCTCGTCGAAGATCACCAAAACCGACGACCCGAACTTGCCGTCGTCGCGCTGCTGCTCGCGCTCTGCATAGCCGCACTCGACCAACTCGGCGATCATCTTGCGGGCCTTGTCGCGTCCGCAACCACCCTTGTTGGTGATATCGCGCAGCACCACCGTCCAGTTATCCGGCTTGGAAAGCAGGTAACTTAGCAGCCAACGCGCCTCCATGGAGAGACGCGCATCTTCAAATACGTGGTTCGGTATCGCCGCATAGCGCGCATTTCGCACGCCGCGCCGGATGGTTGCCTCTTGGCTCACTCCACCGCCTCCAATTCCAATGCAATTCGCTGATGTTGAGAAATCCGCGTCGGCGCCGTCACTGGCCACCGCCTTCCGGCGCCAACTGCGCCGCGCACAGAAACGCCTTGAAGCGGATCTCGACTTGCCGGGTCGCGGCGGCTTTCGACGGCTCCGAGCCAGAAACCTTGCTGCCGCTTTCGGTCAACCAGATACGCCAGCGCCATACCTTGGCGCGCCGGGCCGGAGGATAGATCGCACCCACATGGACGCGACCGCACATCAGCGCAATTCGGTAACCTTCATCCGACCAGATCATGCCGCAGCCCTCCGCACCGCGAGGTGACTGCAATTGGCGGCGACCAGGGCGCGCGCGACGGGAGGGCATACGCTGTTGCCAACGCATGAAACTTGCACCGACTTCGAAAAGTCGCGCCAAATCGGCCCCATGCCATCGAGCTGATAATCCCAAGCCCCGTCGATGACGTAATCAGGCGGAAAGCCTTGCGCGTTGTAGAGTTCGCGCGGCGTCAACATGCGCATGCCGATATCGACAACGACAAAGGTCACGGCATCGACCTCAATCGTCACGAACTCTCGATCATCCCAGAGGCCATGCGCCCGCATGAATGCGGCAACCTGACGGGCACGGACCGCCTGCGCCTCAGTAAAGGGCGGCACGTCAACAACCGCCTCGACCAGACCGTGACGAGCCTTGACGGTTGCCGTGCGCATAGCCTCGTCGGCTCGCGCGCCCTCGCCCGTTCCGTAGTAGGATTGCAGATACGGCATAACCAGTTGGCTCTTGCCCTGCCCTTCCGTTGTGATGGTGCCCGCCGCCCGCTGGACGCTATGACAGGTCCCGGTCCCGAACTGACGGGCGACGTAAGCCGACACAAGTTGTTGCTGGCTGTCCGACTGAGTGATCGTCGATGCAGCTGTGTCCAATGGGCGGCCGGTATGAACACCGCCGGCGAACTTGCCATTGTTGTACTGCGCCATGAACCCGCAGATGACCGCGTTCTGATCTTTATCGCTCGCAGTGATCGTATGCGCCTGCCCTTCGACCGAGCGCACCGCACCACCCTGCTGCGCATAGGTCAGCACCGGCGCAATAAGCGCATGCTTCGCCCCGCCAGCCACAACCGTTCCGAGCGCCTGATCCACGCTCATGCAGCGCGGCAACTGCCCGACCCGCTCGCCGTATCCCGTTTGTACGAGAAAGGGCCGATGCGCACGGATCACGAACCGGTCCATCCCACGAGCGATACGGGCGTGTGAGTTGTCGGCCAGCGGGCGCTGCGCCCGTAGCTGATACTTGCTCCAAATCTCGTCGGCCGTGTCAAAGATCGATGGGCAAGGAAGGCTCCAGTCGATGCAGTCGGCAACAATCGGCCAAGGCTGCTTGCGTCCGGCGATCACGTCCGGATCGTCCGGCGAACCATGCGTCGGCTCAGGCCAGACGATCTTTTTTCCGTCGAAGCGCATAATGATGAACAGCCGCTTGCGGATCGTCGCCGCGCCATAGTCGCGGCCTCTCAACTCGCGGCTTTCCATCCTCGCGCCGCGACGGCGCAGCTTGCGGCACCATTTCTGATAGGTCTCGCCCTTCCTGTCAGGGTCCGGCCTAAGGCCTTTCGGGGTCTCGATGAGCGGCCCGTAGTCTTTGAACTCCTCGACGTTCTCCATAATGACGACGTCGACCTTGCCGCCACTTTCTTGAATGCGCTCGATCCAGCCTGGAATGATCCAGCATAGGTCTCGAATGTTGCGCTCCACCGGCTTGCCACCCTTGGCTTTGGAGAAGTGCTTGCAGTCGGGCGAGAACCACGCCAAGCCGATATGCCGCCCCTTGATGTAGTCCAAGGGGTCCAGCCTGTAGACGTTTTCCGAAAGGTGGTGCGTTTCCGGGTGGTTCGCAGCGTGCAGCGCCAGAGCGTCGGCGTTGTGGTTGATCGCAAAGTTGGGCGATCGGCCAAGAGCCAATTCGATGCCAGTCGAAGCTCCGCCGCCGCCGGCGAAACTGTCGATGATCAGCGGCTCGCCCAGATGAACCGACGCCATGATCGCGTCGCCGCTTGTCTCTGCAAACAGGTCAGTTCGAAACATTCATGCCCCCTGCCCTAGCGCCTCGGCGCGCGATCTCGACGAGCTGCAAGCGCGCGTACTCACGCGAGACCCGCAAAGTGATGGGATGGCCGCCGTCATCGCAGCGGGTGCCGCAGAGCGCGGCGATTTCGGTTGCCAGGCAGGTGAGGCCCGGCTGAAAACCCGCCCGCTGGAGCGCGGCGCGGATTGCCATCTGGTCGCGCAGCAGCACGTCCAGCGGTGCATTGAGGATCCAGCGAGCCCGAGCGGCATCATCGGTCGCGTCGAGCAGTTCCTCGACGATTGGAAGCAGCGCCGTCATTGTGTGACCGCCTTCAGCAACAGGG
Organism: Sinorhizobium sp. NFACC03; assembly: GCF_900103435.1. Lineage (NCBI taxonomy): Bacteria > Pseudomonadati > Pseudomonadota > Alphaproteobacteria > Hyphomicrobiales > Rhizobiaceae > Sinorhizobium > Sinorhizobium sp. NFACC03. The sequence continues at coordinate 176,757 of NZ_FMXF01000001.1, read as the reverse complement.
CTCCGGCGGTCGCATGCAGCGCCGATGTCCCGGCATCAGACAATGCCCAAGTCACCCCGTCGCGCGACTCGATCAGCCCATCGTCCGAAAGGCTGGCTATCAGCGCTTCCGAAACTGTCGGCCGCACCCCGATCCCGCGCCGCAAGGTCACGTCGTCGAATTCGCCATGCTCCAGCATCCAGACGAGTGCACGAGCCCGCTCCTCGTCGAGCCGTTCGTCCATCGTCTTGCGGGGCGTCTCGCGGGCGAATTCGTCGGGCTGCGGCTTGAAGGTCATGGGCGCGACATTGCCGCCGGCCCCCGGCAACAACGGCGCGGCGTTCTCATAGGCCTTCCAATCCACGCGAATGATGCGCGGGAAGCCGTCGCCGTAGCTGCCGTCTTCGTTCTGCTCCCAGACAAACCAAGCCGTGTTCATCTGGCTCGACGCTTCCGGGCCGTCCCATCCGTCCCGGTGCATCATCGGCAGGCGCCGGGTGAAGAGGTAGACGCGCGAAGGCGGGTTTTCGTCCATGACGAAGACGCGGTTCGGGTCGTCGAAACCAGCCGCGAAATTCCAGTTGAGCAGTAGCGCCATCTTGCGCGGCTTGTGCTCGCGCAGCGCATGAGCCGGGAAAGAGTTCGCCAGCTCCGCATAGGGCGGGTTGGTGACGATATCGACGCCGACGGAACTACCGGCGACAGAAAGCAGGAAGTCCCCCACCTGTTGCGGCTCGCCGCGCCGCGTGGCAACGCCCCGGTCGACGAGATCCGCGATCATCACCTCATAGCCGGCATCTTCGAGCGGGCGCATGATCGCGCCCTTCCCGACGGCCGGCTCTTTCACCGTCGCCGAGAAGCTTTCCAGCGCCAGCAGCGTGCGCATGGCCTCGATCGGCGACTGATAGAGCTGGTCGCCCTTTTCATCAGACGGGGCCGATCGCGTGCCGATCGCGTGCGACAGGCTGCGCCGGCTCGGATCAAGCCCGGCCTCCAAGCGTGCTGCAATCACGCGGTCGACGAAATCAGGCTGCTCGCGCACAACGTTCCGCAGCTTGCGCGCCTCATGCAGGCGGCGCTTGTCGATGCCGACATCGTCGAGTGAAAAAACGTCCGCATCGCGGACCTTTGTTGCGCGCCCCTGCTTGGCGACCTTCCCTTTTTCCTGCGCCTCGTCGATCGTGTCGGCCATTGCGACGTAGCACATGCTTTCGATCTTCAGCGCTTCAGCCTGCATAAGGCGCGCCTTCTCGATCAGCTCGCGCGAGGCCTTGACCTTCTCGGCATAGTTCACCGCCGCCTTCGCCTGCTCGTAGGCCCCGGTCGAAAGCAGCAACGCCGCCCGCACATCACCGGCGCTCAAGAGAGCGCGCGCCGTCTTGATCGAAGCCACCAGGTCCGAAGATTCGGCAATCGGGGTCGCAACAGGCACGGGGACGGCGAAATGCTCGCAAGGTGGCGAAGTAAACAAAACATCGACACCGCCGCCATCGAGCCCGATATCGATGCTGACCGGCAGCACATCACGCGCCTGCGGATGGTTTGCGGCGTGGAGGGCGATTGCCTCGGCGCTGTGGTTCACAAGGTCGGCCATGGAGGTTGGCCGGTCCACGCCCGCCAGCTCGTACGCCTTGTCGGCCGGATACCAGATGCTGGCGTCCTGCGGATGGCGCCGCAGCAGGCCCCGGCCGTTGAGGTTACGGCAGGTTCTCACTTCCGCTTCGGTCCCGACGACCAGCACACCCTCAGAGAGGGCGGCAGCAAGAAGCCGTTCCGCCCTCTCGCCCATGTTTTTCGGAAGGTTGCCGGTCACGATGCCGCCCCCTCGTCGAGGCCAGCATCGACCTCCTCCAGGGCGCGGATTGCTTCGCGTAGCTCCTTGCGGATCGTCTTGCGGTCGAGCGCATCGACGTTGCCGTCGCGGAAGGCGTCGAGGATCGCGCGCGCAACGTCGGTCGCCTCGTAGAGCACGCGATGTGCATCCGCTTCGGTGAGTGCTGTGCTTCGCTCGCGCTGCGACATGGGCGTCAGGTCGAAGCCGAGCAACCGGGCCATTGCCTTGACGATGACTGGGGATTTCGCCCGCCGGTCGGCCTCGATCGCGACGTCGATCGGGATCAGCCGCTTCTTGTTGCGCTCGTCGAAGCTTGCATACTCGGAAAGCTTGCCAGTCGTGACACGGGTCAGCGGCTCGAAGCCGGTCACGCCGCCGCCGAGCTTGTAGCAAGCCTCGGTATCCGCTTTCAGCGTGCGGATCTCTTCATCGGAAATTGTGCGAATGCCGGACATGCGAAAACACCCCGCAAAAGTGGCAAGGGAAGGATCTTGGGAAAGGATTCGATGACGCTCGGCTGTGCCGCGCGTAGGGTTCAGGCCATCAGATCAAGGGAGGCCCACATGGGTAGGCAGATACAAAAGCAGGGGCGCGGCAACGATGCGTATCAACACCGCGCCCCTGCCCTTCAGCAAGGCGCCCGGGCGGGAGGAGGAAACCCGGTCTTCTCGCGCCTCGCTTGGGAAACTCTATCATTCATCGACCTCCACGGAGCGAACGGCGGACCGTCGATCTTCAAGCAATCTCTCGATCAACTTAAGAACCGGTCGGGAGGGCTTGGACTTGCCATTTTTCCACCGCGACACCGTGGCCTGATCCACCCCCAACGCGTCCGCGAGAAGCGGCTGGTTCATCTCCAGCGCGCTCAAGGCCTCAACGATGATGTTCGGACAAGCGTCTACGTGCGTCATGCATTTTAAATGCACTACGCATTCTTTCGAGTCAATGCCTATTGCATTTCAGTTTCGGATATCAAAATGCGTATGAGCGATGAAAAAGAAATCGGGCAGCGTCTCAAAGAGGCGCGAAAGCGAGCGGGCTTCCGGACGGCGAAAGAAGCCGCAGAGTCGCTTGGCGTTGCTTATCCCACCTACAGCCAGCATGAGAACGGCACGCGCGGTATTCTCCGAGAAGCTGAGCTCTATGCGCGCCGGTTCAAGGTTTCCCTTGACTGGCTTCTTCGCGGGAAAAGTGTAGACACGCTCGCCGGCTTTCCGGAGGAAACGGGACCTAATTTCGAACAGACCAGCAAGCCAAACGCGAGCTTCCCGCCGAAGTACCAATCGTTCTCTGGCACTCACTCGATACCTTTGCTCGGCCAATCCGCTGGGGGCCCCAATGGCCAATTCATCCTTAACGGAAGTGAGGTTGGCCGGGTCTTCTGCCCTCCAATGCTGGAGGGCGTCGAAGGCGCTTACGCTGTGCGAGTTTACGGGACATCGATGGAACCCCGGTTCAAGGCAGGGGAAACGGTGTGGTTGAACCCGAACGAGCCCGTTCGCGCAGGGGACGATGTAGTTGCTCAGATCCTCGGCGCCGACGAGGGCCAACCGGAAAGCTACATCAAGGAATTCCGGTCGAAGTCTTCGAAGGTCTTGCGGCTATGGCAGCACAATCCTGATGAAGGAGAGGAGAAGGAGCTTAGCTTCTCCGCCGACCGAATCTTCTCGGTCCATAAGATTGTGTTTCACGCTACCGTCTGAGCCGGCAAATCTGAAAACCATGTAGGCCGGATGGTCAGATTTCTGTGGGCGGGAGGCACCTTTGGGCACTCGCTGCAACGGATCTTGCGGCACAACTGCATGTAGTTGTGCACTCCAAGCGCTGACACCTGGCGCAAATTCGAAAGCTTGAGCACTCGCGCATGACCGCAGTCATCGCAGGCGACATACACGCTCGAAAGCTCAACCACCAATCTCAAAGCGTCTGGATGGTCAATTGCCGGCGCCTTTGGCATCTATCAAGCTCCCGTTTGTTCTCTTTTCGTTCACGCGAACTCAAATCAGATTTCCGACCTTGAGTCGAGTGGTTTCCGGTTGACGATTGCGACGCACTACCTCAAATAAATGCTTTATGCATTTTTTGGATTGACGCATTAAGATGCGTTATGCATATTTTCTTCGCTTCCTACACTTCAACAGCGGAGAAACACATGCAACCGAACGGCGGACTCAAAACTCGAAACACTCTCAACCGCATGGTTCTCGCCATGGTCGAACATGGCGACGGCTGCACGGCCGACGACCTGAAGCGCAAGAACTTCACCCCCGAAGAAATTCGCGTGCTCGGCCCGAAGGCCGCAGACCTCGCCACCGCCCGGGCGAACCCGGCGTAAAGCCCGTGGCGAAGAGAGCCCGCCGCCGCGATCCGCAGTTGGTGTCCCCTGTGAACGACGCTCCTGTCTGGATCGTGCGCGGCGCGCTCGCCGCCATGGCATCAAGCCTCATCTTCTTTGCGGCCTTCTTCTGGACCCTCTCGCCATGACCCAATCCACCAACGGTTGGCTTCAAACTGTCCGCCAGTCCCACGGCACGCGGCTCGCCGCTGCTCTTGTCGACTCCCGCCTTGGCAGCCTGACTGACGCGACCGAGAGCTTCCAGGAGATCGCCGACCGCCATGGCGTAGATGCTTACGACCTATGCGCCCTCTGGCTCGACGACCCGACCCGATCTTTCTCAACCGCCATTAACGCCGCCGCGATCCGCGAAGGAGCAGCCGCATGAGCATCACCCTCTGGAAACCGGAAACGGACATCGTACTGCATCAGGCGCTCGGCAAGTGCGCCGAGGAATGCGCAGAGCTTTCTCAGGCCTTGGCACGTTGCCTCATTCAAGGCTTCCACGAAGCCGAACCCGTCACACACAAGCTCAACCGGACGCATCTCTTCGAAGAGGTGGCCGATCTCAACGCGGCGCTGCGCTGGCTTTACGACGTCTTGGACGAGCCGTTCAAAGGCGAATCCGAACGCGAACGCCGCAAGCTCGACGGGTTCAAACGCTGGCAGGCCATGCTTGAAGCAGAGGGCGGCACCAATGGCTAACGCCCTCTACCCCTTCCGCATCCATTTCCACGATCCGGACCTGTCGCCGATCGACATCGACGCCGCCGACGCCAAAGCCGCGCGTGACATTGCGGCCGAGCGCCGCCGCGTTCCCGTCGCTGCGATCCGCAAGGTCAAAGTCATCAGGGAGAACGCCGATGTATGAACCCTTTTGTAATCCGCAAAAGGAAGTCGCAACGAGGTGGTGCCCAACTGTCTGGCTCGACGAGGTCGCCGGCATCCTCGTCGCCGACCCCGCCGATTGCGTCCACACCGACGGTAGCGGCGGCTGGTTGTTGCTCGACGAGGATGCGGAGAAAGATCGCAGCGATGGCAATAGCCTGCCGGTGACGCCCGGCCAGGTCGTGAGCTTTTGCGCTCATCGCACGTACGGTTACTTTGAGCTGATCGTGAATGACGATCGCACCTTCGAGTGCGACCCTTACCCCGACGACGCCACGCATTTCGCCCACGCGGACGAATGCGACTGCGAAACGATGTTCTATAGCGTCGCCGAACTCGTCGAGCAGGGCGATCCGGACGCTCTGGGCACCGCCCCTCTACCGGCTGGCCTGCACCTCATCAACATCTGGCACTGGTCCGACGAAATCGCCTTCCGCTTCGAGGTCGAAGACGGCAAGCCGAAATTCGTCCGCTGCGCGGGAGCAAACTGATGGCTGACGGCACCAAGCCTGTCCGGCTTCAGCTGTCTCGTACCAAAGGCTTCAGCCTGCAGCAGATCAGCGAGGCCACCAACGGACTGCCGGCGGTCAACGTCGCGCGGCCGTCAAAGTACGGCAATCCCGTCATCAAGCAGGACTTCGACGACCTCCAGGCGATCTATGCTGCAATCGGTCGACCGCCGATCGAGGGCACGTGGCAGTACCATGCCATGAAATGCTTCGACGCATGGATCGGCGGAGAGATACCGGAACTCGACGCGCCGCCGACTTGCGACGAGATCCGGCGTGAACTGCAAGGCAAGAACCTCGCCTGCTGGTGCAAGCCCGGCGACCCTTGCCATGCCGATGTCCTGCTTTTCATCGCCAACGACGCCGGCGAGGCGAAACCATGAACATCGACATAGCGAAGGAAAAGTATCGCGACGCGCGCAAGTTGCTCGCCCTTGCCAGCGAGGAATGGTGCGAGTCCTACGATGTGGAACGCGGGAAGAATGAGATCTGCTCCAAGGAGCCGATGACCGGCGAAGTCGAGCCGATCGCGCTGATCTTGCCGGAGTGCGGTCGCGAAGATCGCCGCCTGATGGCGCACGCGCCGACCTATATGCGCGCGATGGACACGCTTCTGCAGTACGCCTTCGATGAGATCGTCAGGCTGCGCCGACGTGTCGAACAGCGCGTGGAGAAGCCAAAGGACTTTGCGGCCGAGTGCTCCATGAAATGCGCAGAACCGGCCTTCAAGAAGTACCTCGAAGAGAAGCACGGACTTGAAGCCCCGCTGACCAACGACCGAGCGGCGACGCGCGTGCGCTCGGTTCTCGCGATCTCCTCCCGCAAGCAGTTGAACGACGACCCCGCAGCCGCCGAGCGCTGGAAAGCACTCCGCTCGGACTTCGACCTCTGGAGGCGGCACGGATGATGATGAGCCGCCGCGACGAGATCCGCGAGAAGATCATGGCGAGGGTCGTCACCGACCCCGTAACCGGCTGCTGGATCTGGCAAGGCCCGACGTCGGGAAAGACCGGTCGCGGCAAGGACTATCCACGCATGTCTCTCAGCGGCCAGACGGTCGCCGTGCATCTGGTCATGTGGACCAACGAGCACGGTTACATTCCCGGCAAGAAGCAGCTCGACCACAAATGCCGCAACCGCCTCTGCGTCAATCCGGACCCGAAACATACGGAGCTGGTGACGCACAAGCAGAACCAGAAGCGCCGCGACCAGGCGCGCGCAGTCGCTATGCTCGGCCACAACGGCGGGCTACCGCTCGAATGCGAGGAGGTCGCCTGATGGTAGCTCTAAGCCGCTCGACGCCCAGAGTGACGGCCTGCCCACTGCCGCCCGTGCGCGGGCTCAACCGTGAGCAGGCGTCGGCCTATGTCGGCGTCTCGACCAGCCTGTTTGACGAAATGGTGAAGGATGGCAGGATGCCCCGACCGAAGAGGCCCAACGGACGCACCGTTTGGGACCGACTTCAACTCGATCGGGCATTCGACCGCCTGCCCGGTGGAGAGATCGACGAGGGCGGCGAGTGGGATGTTGAAACCTGATGCCAAGGAAGCTCAGAAGAAAATACCTGGTCGAAGACAAGACCGATGGAGTGCTGCGGTTCTATTTCCGCAAGAAAGGCCAGCCGAAGATCCGCCTGCCCGGCCATCCTGGCTTGCCAGAGTTTGAGGCAGCCTATTTCCAAGCCCTCGAAGGTAAGTTGAAGGCTGACAAGGTCGGGCCGAAGCTGTCAACGAAAGGAACACTGCGTTGGCTCTGCGAGCAGTATTTCCAGTCGGCAGTTTTCAAGCAGCTTGACGCCGGCACACGGAAGGTGCGGAAGGGGATCATCGAGCACATATGGGCCGAACCCACCAAGCCAGGCGGAACCCGTCTGTTCGAAGACATGCCGCTGCCGTCGTTCGGCGCCAAGGCGGTGCGCGTTTTGCGTGATCGCAAGGCGGAATTGCCCGAGGCCGCGAACGGGCGCGTTAAAGCGCTCCGCGCCGTGTTCAACTGGGCGACCAGCAAGGACGTTGAACTGGCGCCGGCCAATCCGGCTCGCGACGTCGATTACTTCAAATCTGAGGGTGAAGGCTTCCACTCATGGACCGAGGCCGAGGTCGCCCAATTTGAGGCGCGCCATCCGATCGGCACCAAGGCAAGACTGGCGCTCGCGCTGATGATCTACACGACGCAGAGGCGCAGCGACATCGTGCTCTTTGGCAAGCAGCACATATCCAACGGCTGGTTCAATTTCACGCAGTTCAAGAACCGCCGGCACAAACCCGTCAAACTCGCCATCCCGATCCACCCCACCCTCGCCGACATCATCGACAAGAGCCCGTGCGGAGATCTGACGTTGCTGGTGACCGAGTTTAACAAGCCCTTCACGTCGAACGGTTTCGGAAACTGGTTCCGCAAACGCTGCGATGAAGCGGGGCTGTTTCACTGCTCTGCGCACGGGCTGCGCAAGGCGGCAGCAGCTCGCCTCGCCGATCGTGGCGCAAGCGAACATCAGATCATGTCGATGACCGGCCATACCACCTCGAAAGAGGTGACGCGATACACGAAAGCCGCCCGCCAGAAAGTGCTGGCAAAGGCGGCTGTGGAGTTGCTCGACAGGAATGTCTTAGAAGATTGACCTAGGCAAGACCTAGGCAAGGTGCTCGGGCCAACCGCCCGAAAATCTTTCCCCTACCTTCGTCAAGCGTCCGCCCTCCTTGTCAAAGAACACCAATGTATATGGCGTAGGCAAGCGGAGCGGGGAAAAAGCTTGGTCAACGTATTCTTGGCTAATCTGAAACTTGTCCAAGACTACGACAAAGCAGAGATAGTTGAACCCTTTTACTGAGGTCCTGGCCTCCACGTATAGCTTGTTTACTCCGGCAAAAAACTGCTCGATGCTTGAAACCGCCTCCCATCGGAGCAATATAGTTTCCTCTAGGAATTCGCTCTCTAAAAATATCTCGCGACGCGCTTGGTCGTAACTTGTCATTTTGTACGCAAAGAAGCGCAGGGCCGCCCAATCGACTATGTTCGAAGTTAAATTAGCAATTGTCGGCATAGGGCCGGCGATGTTTGAGATCTCCGAAATTTGCGAGATCGTAACCTCATCAACCTTAACCGCGAAGGCTCCTTGCGCGTGCTTGAGGAAGTTGGCTGACGTGTACATGTAGAACATGCCGCCTTTTGTCGCGCTACTGAGTTCAGCTACTAGTTCGGGCCTAGGTCCAAGTTTCTTTTTGCCGCCAGAATCGATTGTCCACCACCAATCCGCCTTCTCATCGTCGGTGATGAAGATAAAATCACCACCCCGTGCCTTTGCGTGGTTAAGGAGTTGGAGCCACAAAAGAACGTCACCATACTTCGCGTGATACCTCACGCCGTTATAGCTATAAGCCTCGACTTTCCGGCTATCGGCGTAACCTGGCGGGCTCTGGAACTTTATTCGCTCATCACCCTCCTTTTGGGCCTCAATTACCGCCTCTTGTGTTGGGGGATCACCAATTCTGCCTTCGAGCAGGCTCTCGATTTTATTCCGGATCTCATCATCATCGTTGACATCAAATTGCGAAGCCTCGAGTTCGTCCAACTGCGTGTAGAACTGGTCCGCGTGCTGCTTCAAACCAGCAAGCAGATTGCCTGCATCGATTAGAGAATGACGCTTGTTAAGCTTCGATTCCAATTCGCGCTCCAGCGTCTTCAGGGACCCGTCGATCAGTGAGCGCACCTCGGCAAACTTTTGTTTCTGCTCCCCCACCACGGAGGCCCGATTACGGTGATACTCCAGCGCGACTTGAAACGGGACCCACAAGCGATCCTGCACTTTGTCAAGCACCGAGAGCAGTTCATCGCGGGCAGTCTTGGGATATCTATAGAGGTTTAGCAGCACATTGGCGTCCAGCACGATCGTGGCGGAGCCAAGAAGAGAATTTAACTGGTCTGCGCCAGGACGATAGTAACCGGGAAAAAGCGTGCGCATGCCAGCCTCTAATTTGACAACTGCTGGTATACTGCCGTCACGTTCCCAGGATGACAACCGCCCCAGCAACAATCGGACAGTTGTACATCGACATAAGCGCAAAGCGGGAACAAAAGTGTCCAGCTTTTAGGGGTAGTGTAGATTTTCTGGACGTTTAGGGCGAAAAACCACAATAAAATCAAAGGTTGATTTTAGTGATGGTGCCCGGAGGCGGGCCACCTGAATCAAGCAAAATTAACCCCTTATCGGAATGCTGGACACGGGTTCGTCCAGCATTTTTGTTATGTTTTTT
>NZ_FMXF01000001.1:0-166949 GCF_900103435.1 Sinorhizobium sp. NFACC03 | reverse complement strand
CCAGCTTTTAGGGGTAGTGTAGATTTTCTGGACGTTTAGGGCGAAAAACCACAATAAAATCAAAGGTTGATTTTAGTGATGGTGCCCGGAGGCGGATTTGAACCACCGACACGCGGATTTTCAATCCGCTGCTCTACCAACTGAGCTATCCGGGCATCCTGCCGTTTCGGGCAGCGGTTCCTTGCGGAACCCTCGGGGCGCTTGTGTTTGCCCCGGAAGCGAGCGGGGTTATAGCATCTTGTTCGGCGGTGTCCAGCGCCAAATGAAAGTTTTTTGACCGAAATCCTGTGGACAGTCAAAAAAACCGAAAAAGCAAAGAGTTTCAGAGAGATCGCATTCGCTTCCCCCGTACTCTCCGAGACAGAAGTGGTCCTCGGAGACCGAAAATGGCGGCCGCATTCTCCTGCTGGCGCGCAGGACCATCCAGGCGTCGTTCACGATAAAGAGGAGCGTTGAGGGAAAGGCCGGACCCACGCGCCCGACCGCAGCGGTACGCCTTAGCGATCGTCGTCGTCGGCCTTCGTTTCGTCGTCGGCAACCGGAATGGCATAGGAGCCGGAGAGCCAGCGATTGAGGTCGACATTGCGGCAGCGGTCGGAGCAGAAGGGATAGTGCTCCCGATGCGACGGCCGTCCGCATTCCGGGCAGGGTCGAGGCGCCCGCAGGGGCGCGACGTTCGAACCGCTCTTCTTCGTTTCGTCGTTATTTGTCTCGTCTGGCACCGGCTTCAGCCTTCCAGCCAACGATTGTGCACATCATAGCCTTCGCCGACAAGCAGGCTGACGGTTTCGTAGAGCGGCAGGCCGACGACGTTGCTGTAGGAACCGACGAGTTTCACCACGAAGCTGCCGGCAATGCCCTGGATGCCGTAGCCGCCCGCCTTGCCGCGCCATTGGCCCGAGGCGAGATAGCTTTCGATATCGAAACCGGACAGGCGCTTGAAGCGCACCTTGGTGTCGACGACCTTCTGCCTGAGCGTCTTGTCCGGGGTGATCAGGCACACGCCGGTATAGACGCGATGGCTGCGGCCGGAGAGAAGGTGCAGTGCGCTGGTGGCTTCGCTGACCAGTTCCGGCTTCGGCAGGATGCGCCGGCCGACGCAGACGACCGTATCGGCCGCCAGAATATAGCTTCCGTCCCAGCCGGGCTCGCCCTTGATCGCCGCAAGTGCTGCGCGCGCCTTTTCAGCCGACAGACGCCTTGCGAGCGAACGCGGGTGTTCGGCACGCTTCGGCGTCTCGTCGAGATCCATCGGCATCAGGCGCGCGGGCTCGATGCCCGCCTGCGCCAGAAGTTCGACGCGACGCGGCGAGCCGGACGCCAGTATCAGTTTCTTGGCCACTGTCATCGGAACGAGCCGTCACTCCAGAGCAATTCCAGCAAAAATGCGGGTGAAGCGGTTTTGCGTCTGGAATTGCGATCCAACCAAAGGTTAGAGCGTTTTCGCGATTCGAAGAAGAAGCGGAAATGCTCCAGGAATTGCGTAGAGCCGGAGCGGCTTACTTGAAGCGGTAGGTGATACGGCCCTTGGTAAGGTCGTACGGGGTCATCTCGACGAGAACCTTGTCGCCGGCAAGCACGCGGATGCGGTTCTTGCGCATGCGGCCCGCCGTGTGGGCGATGATCTCATGCTCGTTTTCGAGCTTCACGCGGAAGGTCGCATTCGGAAGCAATTCGGTGACCACGCCCGGAAATTCAAGGACTTCTTCTTTCGCCATGTAGGACTGTTCTTTCTATCTTTGTTTAGGGATACGTCAGGTATCCCGAAAAATTCGCCGGAAACTACACAATCAACGAGGATTTGTGAACCGTCTAACACCGGCTTTTGCGCTTTTGTGACGGCTACGGCGCCGCGCGTCCTATCAGAGGCGCAGAGGTCGCTATAGCACTTTGAACTGCTACGTGTCTTTAGCCTTAAATCGGATGGGATCTAGGAAGACATGAAAAAGAACTGTCGTCGGAAACCGCACTCGGATTTCCGGGAAGCTCTCAAGTTTTCTCTCGTCTGTGCGAGCCGACCAACCGATGATTGATCAGCGTCGACAGGTGATCGCGCACGGCGCGATACGCATCGACGATCTGCTCGCGGGTGCCGGCTGCCACCGTCGGGTCCGGCGTTGGCCAATAGACCACGTCGACGGCCATCGAGCGAGTCAATTCCAGCGCCTTGTGATGCGCCTCCGGCGCCAGCGTCACGATGAGGTCGAAGTAGTCGTCCTCGAGTTCATCCAGCGTGTGGGGCTGGTGGCGGCCGAGGCTCAAGCCCACCTCGGCCATGACCACGTCGACAAACGGATCGCGTTCGCCATGCCGGACGCCGGCCGAGGCAACATACGTTCCCGCTGGCAGCGCCGCCTTGGCGAGCGCTTCGGCCATCGGCGAGCGGATGGCATTCATGCCGCACATGAAGAGGACCGAGCGGGGCGCTTTCAACTGCGGTGCCTCGGTTGCCGTCATGCCGGTTCGCGCCTCTACCCGCGCCAATAGAGCACGCAGACGAGCGTGAACAGCCGGCGGGCCGTATCGAAATCCAGCCGAATCTTGCCGGACAGTCGATCCATCAGGGTCTGCGAGCCCTCGTTGTGAATGCCGCGGCGCCCCATGTCGATCGCCTCGATCTGGCTCGGTGTCGCCGAGCGGATCGCCTCGTAGTAGCTCTCGCAGATCATGAAGTAGTCCTTCACGATCCGGCGAAACGGCGTCAGCGACAGGATGTGGGTGGCGACATCGCCGCCCTTTTCGGTCGAGATCGAAAAGACCAGCTTCGCATCGACGAGCGAGAGATTGAGCTTGTAGGGGCCACAGGGATGGCCGACCGGTTCGAACAGGTTTTCTTCGAGCAGGTCGAAGATAGCAACCGCGCGCTCATGCTCCACGTCGGGCGTCGAGCGGCCGATGGTCTCGTCCAGAACGACATCGCAGAGGCGCAGATTGCGGTCCGCCTTCATCCAGCATCCCCGAGATTGAGGCGAATAGCGACGGAACGCGCATGGGCCTCCAGCCCCTCGGACTTTGCCAGCACGATCGCCGCCGGTCCGAGGATCCGCAACTGCTCCGGATCGAGCCGAAGGATCGACGTGCGCTTCATATAATCGAGCACGCCGAGGCCGGACGAGAAGCGCGCCGAGCGCGCGGTCGGCAGAACGTGGTTGGAGCCGCCGACATAATCACCGATGACTTCGGGCGTGTGCCGCCCGACGAAGATCGCGCCGGCATTGCGGATCTTCTCGACCATCGGCTCGGGATTGGCGAGCGCCAGCTCAAGATGTTCCGCTGCAATACGGTTGGCGAGCGGCACGGCCTTTTCGAGATCGGGCACGAGAATGACGGCGCCGAAATCGCGCCAGCTTGCCGAGGCCGTTTCGGCCCGCGGCAGCGTCTTCAATTGCCGCTCGACCGCGTCCTCGACCGCCTGGCCGAAGGCCGGATCGTCGGTGATCAGGATCGACTGGGCGCCGACGTCGTGCTCGGCCTGGGCCAGGAGATCGGCGGCGATCCAGTCCGGATCGTTGTGCTTGTCGGCGATGACAAGCACTTCCGAGGGACCGGCGATCATGTCGATGCCGACGGTACCGAAGACCTGGCGCTTGGCGGCGGCAACATAGGCATTGCCCGGGCCGACAATCTTGGCGACGGGGGCGATCGTCTCGGTGCCATAGGCAAGCGCCGCAACGGCCTGCGCGCCGCCGACGCGGTAGATCTCCTCGACGCCCGCAAGCCTTGCTGCTGCAAGCACCGCCGGATTGATCTCACCGCCGCTTGCCGGCACCACCATAACGATGCGGGGAACGCCCGCCACCTTCGCCGGCAGCGCATTCATCAGCACCGAGCTCGGATAGCTCGCCGTGCCACCGGGCACATAGAGGCCGACGGCATCGACTGCCGTCCAGCGCGAACCGAGGCCGACGCCCATCGTGTCTTCGTAGATATCGTCCTTCGGCCGCTGGCGCGCGTGGTGCGCCTCGATGCGGGTGGCAGCGACCTTGAGCGCGCCCAGCACTTCCGGCTCGACCGCCTGGATCGCCGCATCGATCTCGGCCGCGCCGACGGCCATCGGCGTCACGGAGAAATCGACGCCATCGAAGCGCTTGGAATATTCGGCGAGTGCCTGATCGCCCCGGGCGCGCACGTCGTCGATGATCGCCTTGACCACCGCATTGACGTCTTCGGACACCTCACGCTTGGTCGTCAGGAATGACGCGAACTTTTGTTCGAAGTCACCGTCGAGAAAATTGAGCCTGATTGCCAAAGGGGACGTCCTTGTATGCCAGTGTCGTTCGGGTCGAGCGGCTCAAGCGCCTTCGGGATGCTTGGGCTTGAAAGCGGTTTCCCACGCCCCGCCGGTATCCGCAAGCTGCGTTTCGATGCATTCGACGTCAAGCGCGATCGAGGCATCGCCGGCTAGAACCAGTTCGAGCGTGCCTTCCGGCCCCTCGCCGCGCACCGTGAACTTGAGCGTCAGCAGGTCAAGTACCGCTTCATCGTCGCGGCGGTCAAAGCCGACCGAGCGGACCGCATTCACCCGCTTGAACAGCAGCAGCGCGCGACGACGCTCGAAGGAGCGGCGCTTGCCGTCGGCCGTCTCCCAGACGAAGCGATTGACGACAAGCGAAAATAGCTTGCGGCGGGCGTCATATTCCAGCCCCGATACCTTGAACACGGCATCCTGGACATGGGCGGAGACGACAGCGAGATCTTCCTCGTCGAGCGCCAGCAGCTTCAGACCATTCATACCGTCCATTCCTTTCGTTTCGCCGCACATTTTCCGTGCCACAATTGAAATGGACATAGAATGTTGCGCCTGAAACCGCAACGGTATCAGGCGCAACCGATCAAATCAGTCGCTGACACGCTCGACATGCGCGCCGCAACGGGTGAGCTTCTCTTCCAGCCGCTCGAAGCCGCGGTCGAGGTGATAGACGCGCGAGACCATGGTTTCGCCTTCGGCTGCAAGGCCGGCGATGACGAGCGAGACCGACGCACGAAGGTCGGTTGCCATGACAGGCGCGCCCTTCAGCCGGCTAACGCCCTCGATCTTGGCCGTCTGGCCGGAGAGCGAGATCTTGGCCCCGAGGCGGGCGAGCTCCTGCACATGCATGAAACGGTTCTCGAAGATCGTCTCGGTGATGTGCGAGGTGCCGTTCGCCCTGGTCATCAGCCCCATGAACTGCGCCTGCAGGTCGGTCGGGAAGCCCGGGAAAGGATCGGTGACGATATCGACCGGCTTGATGCCGGCACCGTTGCGCACGACGCGGATGCCGCTGTTGGTCTCGGTGATCTCGGCGCCGGCGCGGCGGATCGCTTCCAGCGCCGTGTCGAGCAGCGCCATGTTCGTGTCTTCAAGGATGACGTCGCCGCCGGTCATGGCAACCGCCATGGCATAGGTGCCGGTCTCGATCCGGTCCGGCAACACGCGGTGACGGGCGCCGGAGAGCGAACGTACGCCTTCAATCGTGATCGTCGGGGTGCCCTGGCCGGTGATCTTGGCGCCCATGGCATTGAGGCAGTTGGCGAGGTCGACGACTTCGGGCTCGCGCGCGGCGTTGCCCAGCACCGTGGTGCCGTTTGCAAGCGTCGCGGCCATCATCAGGACGTGGGTGGCGCCGACGGACACCTTCGGGAAAGTGTAGCGTGCGCCGACCAGGCCGCCTTCCGGCGCCGTCGCGTTGACGTAGCCGCCGTCGATCTCGATATTGGCGCTGAGTGCCTGAAGGCCTTCGATGAACAGATCGACCGGGCGCGTGCCGATGGCGCAACCACCGGGCAGCGATACGCGGGCCTTGCCTTCACGGGCGAGCAGCGGGCCGATCACCCAGAAGCTTGCGCGCATCTTCGACACCAGCTCGTAAGGCGCGGTCGTATCGACGATGTTGCGGCAGGTGAAATGGATGGTGCGGGCGTAGCTCTCGCCCTGGCGCTCGCGGCGACCATTGACGGAGATGTCGACGCCGTGGTTGCCGAGGATGCGGATCAGCTGCTCGACGTCGGCCAGATGCGGCACGTTTTCGAGCGTCAACGTGTCGTCGGTCAGAAGCGACGCGATCATCAGCGGCAGGGCCGCGTTCTTGGCGCCGGAAATCGGGATGACGCCGTTAAGCTTGTTGCCGCCTACAATCCTGATGCGATCCATGAGGCCTCTCGAACGGGCTTCGCCCGCCTTTCCAAAAAATATCTCTGTTGTCTGAAGGCGCCTCTTTAGTGGAGACGCCGCGAAATTAGAAGTGCCTTGAACGCAGCGCGCCCATTCGGACGCGAAAGGTCGCCATATCGGTTAAGTCGCTGCCCTGGATCGACCCGACCAAGGGCATTTATGCAATTGGACGCCAGACGGCTGAGCCGCCGGCAAACGGGAAGGAGCCGGCGAATGCCGCCCCTGTCCCGTACTAATCTTGGGATTCGTCCGTTTTTGCGGCAGGAAGGCCGCTGACCTCATCGGCTGCACCGGAACGGCGCGCCCGCGCCTGCTGCTTGCGGCGCTGGAGATTGTCGCGCAAGTTCCTGGCAAGACGCGCCTTTTTCAGGTCCGCCTCGGTCGTATCCTTCTTCTTCTCCCGGCGCACCTTGCCTTCGATCCGCTGCTCTTCCGGCACGGGCTCGGTTTTCTTGCCGTCGCTGTCGTTTGTTTGCATAGTCCTGCATTAGCGCAAAACCAGGGTCTTCGGAAGCGCCGGCGAACTTTCTCACAGGTCTTCACGAAAAACTTCGAAATGCGGCTTGCACTCCCCGCTCAGCTATGGCAATAGCCCCCTCGCTTGATGCGGCTTGTCAACGAACCAGCCGTCAGATGCTGCTATAGCTCAGGGGTAGAGCACTCCCTTGGTAAGGGAGAGGCCGAGAGTTCAAATCTCTCTAGCAGCACCAGTTTTCCTCCCAAGAAATACAAGTAGTTACTGCCGCACGCCGACTGCAGTGCCTGGTCAGTTTTCATCTGCGATCCGCGTCCCACTGTCGATACGTACCGCTCCGTCAGCGACAACGGACTCTTTCAGATTTCGTCCCGATTTCGCTCACAGCCAGGCATTCACCTCGTCCAACCTCTGCGCTATCCTTCGATTCGGGCGCGCCCACGCCTCCCCCTCCGCTTGGGAAAGTAGATTTCATACGGGGCACTCTCACCATCGAACCGACTGTTCGAGCACCAAGCATAAGGAGGGGCTGCGAAGACTGCTCGCATCAGGAGGTTACCGATGAAACTGTCTGCGCCGATCTATCATCTGAAGCGCAAAGCAAAGCGGCTTTCCCGTGACCAAAACATCCCGCTCCATGAGGCGCTCAATCGTATCGCCGTTGACGAGGGCTATGCCGACTGGAGCCTGCTTGCCGCACGACATGGCGCAGCCGACCCGGCCGCCACGCTGTTGACCCGGTTGAGACCGGGGGATCTTGTTCTTCTCGGCGCGCGGCCCGGACAAGGCAAGACGCTGAAAAGTCTTGAGCTCGCCGTGGATGCGATGAAGTCAGGCCATCGGGCGTTCTTCTTCACGCTGGAATACACGGTGAACGACGTGATCAATCGTTTTTCCGCCATCGGGGCGGACCACGCGCCTTTTGCCACGCTGTTCGAGATCGATTGCTCCGATGCAATCAGCGCCGATTACATCATCAGGAAACTGGCCTTGGCGCCAAGTGGTACACTGGTGGTCGTGGACTATTTGCAACTTCTCGACCAGAGGCGGGAAAACCCTGCGGTCAGCGACCAGGTCCGCAAGCTGAGAGCATACGCACGCGAACGCGGGCTGATCTTCGTTTTCATTTCGCAGATCGACCGGTCCTATGATGCCGCGACGAATTTTCCCGACATCCACGATATCTGGATGCCGAATCCGCTGGATCTCAGACTTTTCGACAAGACCTGGTTCGTGAGCAAGGGAGAGATTCAATCCAGGCCATGACCTGAGGCGCGCCAGCCTGCCTGGCTGATATCGGGAACGTATTCCCCGATGCCGCGTTACCGTTTCAAAGGCAGTAACGCGGAGGCTTCTCAATGAAAGGTATCGTTCTCTGGCTGATGGGCGTGCCGCTCATCGTCATCATCCTTCTCTACATGTTCGTGTTCTAGAGAAGAAATGCAACGGCAGGTTGGCGCTTTAACGCAACCTTAAGATTCCACTGCCAGATTTGACGTTGCGATGATGGACAGTCGCAACATCTTTGATCCCCTTTTGAAACCGGCGCTTGCCGGTTTCTTTTTTTGAAGTGGTGGAAAGCCGCTCCACACTTTTCCTGGAATAGCTTGGCGGCTAAACCTTGACCGCCTGCTCGACGAAGTCCTGTGAGCCGAAGAACTTGAGGTAGCGCTCGACCTCCGCCGGATCGCCGGTCGCCTTGCGCGGATTGTCGGAGAGTTTCACCGCCGGGCGGCCATCGGCTTCGCTGACCTTGCAGACGATCGAGATCGGGTTGAGGCCGCTGATTTCCGTCGGGGCGCAATCGGCAAAATCGTTGGTAAGGTTGGTGCCCCAGCCGAAGCTCATGCGCACGCGTCCCTCGAAATGGCGATAGGTCTCGATGATCGTGTCGACGTCGAGGCCGTCGGAGAAGATCAGCAGCTTCTCCCGCGGGTCCTTGCCCATCTTCTTCCACCAGGCGAGGATCTTCTCGCCACCTTCGATCGGCGGCGCACTATCCGGCCGGAAGCCCGTCCAGTCCGCGACCCATTTGGGTGCATCGCGAAGGAACGCCGCTGTTCCAAACGCATCCGGCAGCACGATCAACAGGTTGCCGCCATAGAGCTGGTTCCAGTCCTGCAACACCTTGTAGGGGGCGGCGGCCAGTTCCTTGTCGTTGCGGGCAAGCGCCGCGGCCACCATCGGAAGCTCATGCGCGTTGGTGCCGAGCGCTTCCAGATCCGTATCCATGGCAAGCAGCACGTTGCTGGAGCCCGAGAAGGAACTTCCAATGCCTTCCTTCAGCGCCTCCACGCACCAGCGCTGCCAGAGGAAGCTGTGTCGGCGCCGCGTACCGAAATCCGAAATCCTGAGGTTCGGATACTGCCGCAGGCGCTCGACCTTGGACCACATCTTCGCCTTCGCACGAGCATAGAGCACGTCGAGGGTAAAGGGGCCGAGGCCCTTCATCGCCGAGCGTGAACGCAACTCATTGATGATCGCGAGCGCCGGGATCTCCCACATGGTGGTTTCCGCCCAGCGGCCACGGAAGGTCAATTCGAACTGACCGCCGCTGCGTTTCAACTCATAGTCCGGCAGGCGGAACTTGGCGAGCCAGGCAAGAAATTCCGGCGAGAAGATCTGCTTGCGACCGTAAAACGTGTTACCGGCGAGCCAGATCATCTCCTTCTTGGAGAAGCGCAGTTCACGCGCATGATCAAGCTGATCGCGCAGTTCCTGCTCGTCGATCTCATCGGCAAGCCGCACCGTCTTCGTGCGGTTGATCAGCGAGAAGGTCGCATCGACGTCCGGATAGAGCTGCCAGATCATCTGCAGCATCAAAAGCTTGTAGAAATCCGTGTCCAGCAGGCTGCGCACGATCGGGTCGAGCTTCCAGGCATGGTTATAGACACGCCTGGCGATATCGGTCTTCGTCATTGGTGAAATCTCTCCTTCCTCAGCGCGAGGGTCTCGAACTAGTTCAGCTCGACACCGGCATCGCGCATGCGCGTGACCATTGCCTGAAGCGAACCGTTGAGGTCGATGCCCCGACAGGCCTCGAGAATGACGGATGTCGAAAATCCCTGTGTAACCGCATCAAGCGCGGAAAAGGCGACGCAGAAATCGGTCGCCAACCCACACAGCGTCACCTTCTTGATGCCGCGGTCCCTGAGATAGCCGGTGAGACCCGTCGGTGTCCGGCGATCGTTTTCGAAGAAGGCGGAATAGCTGTCGATCTCGGGCCGGAAGCCCTTGCGGATCAGGAGTTCGGCCCGCGTCCACGCGAGCGCCGGATGGAAATCGGCACCGGCTGTTCCCTGGACGCAATGATCCGGCCAGAGCGTCTGGCCGCCATAGGGCATGGCGATCATCTCGAACGGGGTCTTGCCGGGATGGCTGGAGGCAAAACTCGAATGGCCGGCGGGATGCCAGTCCTGCGTCAGCACCACGTGCTCGAAGCGGCCAATCAAGCCGTTGATCATCGGCACGATCTCATCACCGCCTGCAACCGCAAGCGCTCCGCCCGGGCAGAAATCGTTCTGCACGTCCACGACGATCAACGCTTTATCCGCCATAGTTCATTCCTGCCTGCCAACGTCCATCGATCACCAAAATCGATTTAAGTCCAAGATCAATCACAGAATTTGAGCGGCGACAAGCCGCTTCCACGTGCTTTGAAAATCAGGAGGATAGATAAGCAAAAGGCGCCGACCCTGCGGTCGACGCCCCCGAGAAAAGCTGTTTAACGTGATTAGTTGCCGTTGAGATTGTCGGCGATCGAGAAACCGGAATTGGCGATGCCGACCGGCTGGGCGATGAAGTTGAGGAACTTCGAGAAGTCGACCGAGGGGTGGCGCGAAGCATAGATGACGTCGCGGTTCTTGATCGGGAAGGTCTGGCCGACGATCAGGCTATCCGGCTTGCTCATGTCGAAGCGGTAGACGATCGGGTAGCGACCCGTGCTGTCGGTCTTCATGCCCTTGCGCAGCATCTCGTTGAAACGCTGCTGGCCAAGCAGGCTCATGACGACATCAGGCTCTTCGTATCGGAAGATGAAATAGCCCTTCATGTCGAGCGTGTAGTCCGAGCCGCCGCCGGCAAGGCCCATGGCTTCGAGCAGGTTCAGGTCATTGGCGCCGAATTCGACACGCTGGTTGGCCTTGACTGCGCCGAGGATCGTGAAGCGGCGCGGGTCGCGCGATACGAAGATCTGGTCACCCGGCTTGACGTGGATGTTTTCCGACGGATTTTCGATAATCGACTTCAGGAGGACCGTTCCAGTCTTCTTGCCGCGCACCAGCGTGACATAGGTCTCGTAGGGCTGCGCAACGGGGCCACCCGCCTTGGCGATGACCTCATTGATCGTCTCGTCGACGAGGCTGAGCGGCACGACCGACGACTTGCCGACTGCACCGGAAACCGTGACGTTGCGCGAGGCGGTGCTCATGCTGGTGACGATGACATCAGGCTCGACCGCCTTCTGCTTCAGCGCCTCCAGGATCTCCTGGCGCGCCTGCTCCAGCGTCAGGCCGGCAAAGTTGACCGGACCGACATAGGGGATCGCAGCCTTGCCATCAGGCTGAACGACGAGATCGATGCTCGTCTGCTTGGACTCTGCCGTCGAGAACAGCCCGTCGCTGCCGGCTTCGAAGATTGAGACCTTGAGCTGGTCGCCGACGCCGATCACGACTCGGCCGACGCCGCCGCCAATGCCGAAACGGCGGTTGAGCGTCGAGGAGACATAGTCGGAAACGAGGCGCGCGGAGCGGCCATCCACATCGACAATATCAAAAACGGTGGCATTTTGCCGGCCGATCTCGGCGCCGGATTGACCGGCATCCTTGACGATCGCCCCAGCCAGCGGCCCCTCGCCCGGAACGGCCTGGCATCCCACGAGGGCGGTACAAAGCAGAAGGGCACTGACTCGTTTCAACTACGACACTCCAAATTCGACACAGCCATGATTTTACTCACAGTTCCGTGCCGCATTATCTCCCGACCGGGAATTCGCCGGTCTCTGAAAAGCACAATCGCCGTTCCACAACAAGTCATCCGAAGACCAAGACGGGCAAAATATTTGGAGCCGCGTCTTTCTGGTCATACCTTCTCTACCTTGAGTGTGGTTTATCGCCCTATCCGCCTTGGATTGGCGTTGACAGCGTGTATATCTTCAGTCTTTGGGGTTGAAAGCTAGGGACTTTAAGTTAAAAGCTGACTAATGAGGCGGAACGAATATAGCTGGGGATAGCCTGGCAGCATGACGATTGGCGATTGCATTTCGGCCTCCGACGCGCAATCGCAGATGCAACTTTAGCGGCAGTTTAGAGCGTTCGATCATACATGGCTGTTGAGATAATTGGGCGAGCATGCCTCGCCCCTGGAGCAGAATCGCCTTCGGCGTTGTTCAAACTTCTTCGTCAGGGCAAGTGCACCGTCACCAGCATTCCGTCGGATCGCTGGGACGTCGCGCGTTTTTGGCACCCCGTCATGGGCACGCAGGGCAAGACCTATTCCTTTGCCGCCGGCGTGCTGGACCAACTCTATGATTTCGATCCCGCCGTCTTCGGCATGTCGCAGCGCGAAGCCATGTACATGGATCCGCAGCAGCGCGTGCTGCTTCAGCTCGCCTGGCGCGCACTGGAAGACGCCAATATCTCTGCAACGTCGCTGAATGGCGAGAATGTCGGCGTCTATATCGGTGCATCGAGCCTCGATCATGCCAACCTGACGGTCGAGGACCCGGCTGCCGCCGGCCCTTACTTCATGACCGGCAACACGCTGTCGATCGTTTCCAACCGTATCTCGCATATCTTTGGCCTCAGCGGTCCGAGCATGACGGTCGATACCGCCTGTTCCTCCTCGCTGGTCGCGCTCGACCAGGCGATGCGGGCTCTGACGTCGGGCGAGATCGACACCGCGATCGTCGGTGGCGTCAACATCCTTGCCCATCCCCTTCCCTTCGTCGGCTTCGCCCAGGCACGCATGCTTTCGCCCGAGGGGCTTTGCCGCGCCTACGACAATGACGGCGCCGGTTATGTGCGCGCCGAAGGTGGCGTGGTCTTCGTCTTGCGCCGCTCGGACAGGGCGCGCCGGGAGAAGGACCGCAGCTACGCGCGCATCGTCGCGACCGGCGTGAACTCGGCCGGGCGCACCAACGGCATTTCGCTCCCCTCCCGCGAGGCGCAGGCCAATCTTCTGCGGGCGATCTACGAAGGCAACGGCATCGACGCCAACCAGGTGGCCTTCGTCGAGGGCCACGGCACCGGCACCAAGGTCGGCGATCCCGCCGAGGTCTGGTCGATCGGAACGGTCATCGGCGCCAAGCGCCGGGCACCGGTGCCGATCGGTTCGATCAAGTCGAACATCGGCCACACGGAACCCGCTTCCGGCCTCTTCGGCATGCTGAAGGCCGTCATGGCGCTTGAAAACAACTATCTGCCGGCTTCGCTGCACTTCGACACGCCGAACGAACACATCGACTTCGACGGTCTCAACGTGCGCGTCACGGCGAACCCGATCGAGCTGCTGCGGGGAAAACGCGCTCGCCTTGCCGGCATCAATTCCTTCGGCTTCGGCGGCGCCAATGCCCACGTCGTCATCAGCGATCCGGAACCCGCGGCCGACGAAAGGGCGTCAAACCCATCGTCTTCCGGCCATGTCTTCCTGGCGAGCGCCCATACGGCGTCGAGCCTGGAGGCGCTTCTCAGCGACTATAAGGCGGCGTTCGCACATGCTTCCAAGGGGGAAGCACGGGCGATGATCGCCGCATCGGGTGCAAACCGCACCCACATGCGCCATCGCTTTGCCGCCCGCAGCGATCAGCCGGAAGATATCGTCCGCGCGATCGCCAGCCACCTGGAAAAGCCGGGCTCCGGCATCGGTGAAGTCGGCGAAGCCGTCGTCCGCGACGCCAAGGTCGCCTTCGTCTTCTCCGGCAACGGCTCACAATGGGCCGGCATGGGCGTCGAAGCGTTCCGCGAGAACCTGCATTTCCGTCAGTGCTTCACCTCGGTCAGCGCGCTGTTCAAGTTCCACTCCGACATCGCATTGACCGATCTTCTCACCGATCCTGATCTCGACAAGAAGCTTGCCGATACGAAGATCGCCCAGCCATTGCTCTTCGCGGTGCAGGCCGCCCTCTCCGACTCGCTGGTTGCCATGGGCGTCAAGCCGGTCGCGGTCTTCGGCCACTCCGTCGGTGAAATCGCCGCCGCCTACGCCGCCGGTGCGCTCTCACTGGTCGACGCCGTTTCGATCGTGGCGAAGCGCTCGCTGCATCAGGACCTGCTTGCCGGCCACGGCACGATGGCGGCCGTCATGCTCGGAGAAGACGCCGCCCGCGCCTTTGCCGAGGCGCGCGGTCTCGACAACCTCTGCGTCGCAGCGGTCAATGCCCACAATTCCGTGACGATCTCGGGACCGGCCGACCAGATCTCGGCCTTCCGCGACGCTGCGCGCAAGGCGAAGATCCCGGTCCAGATTCTCGACATCAACTATCCCTTCCACCACCCGATCATCGATCGGGCGAAGGACGCCTTCCTCTCCGACATTCCGGATATCGCACCGCGACGCACCGAGCTCGCCTATCTGTCGACGGTCACGGGTGCCGCGCTCGATGGCACGCAACTCGATCCGGACTACTGGTGGAAGAACGTGCGCGAGCCGGTCCGCTTCCAGGCGGCCGCCGAGGCCGCGATCGAGATGGGTTGCCGCCTGTTCATTGAAATTTCGCCGCGTCCGATCCTGTCGTCCTATGTCAAGGAGACGATCAAGCAGGCTGCAGCCCCGGGCATGGTCGTACCGACCCTGCTCCGGGATGTCGGCGAAACCGGCCAGGACCCGATTTCGGCAGCGATGGCGCGTGCCGTCGCGCACGGCGCGATGGTCGACACGACCCGCGTCTTCGGCAAGCGCAACGCTTCGATCGCCCTTCCCAGCCTGCCGTTCGAGCCCGTCGAGCTGCGCCCCGCAGCAACGACCGACGCCACCGACCTCTTCGGCCGGACCGCCAAGCCCTACCGCCTGATCGGCTGGCGCAGCGACCCGAACAGCGGCAGCTGGAAGAACCATGTCGACGCCCATCTCTTCCCCGACCTCGCCGAACACGTCGTGGACGGCAAGGCGATCCTGCCGGGCAGTGGCTTCATCGAAATCGCTGTCGCCGCTGCACAGCAGTTCTACGGCAGCGACGAAGTTGAGATCACCAATCTGGAGATCGTTCGCCCGCTGGAACTCAGCGATACGAAGATCATGGAGCTGTCGACGGTGCTTTCGCCGGAGACCGGCGACATCGAGATCCGCTCGCGCGAACGGCTGTCGGAAGACGATTGGGCCGTGCAAGCGGTTGCCCGCTGCCGCAAGCCATTGCCGGCCGAGGAGTGCGCCTATCCGTCGCTTGCCGGCTTGGCGAAGACCGCAACGGTTGCGCCTGGCCGTGCCTATGAGACGGCGAAACAGTTCGGTCTCGACTACGGCCCGCGCTTCCAGCTGCTGGCCAAGGCCGTCGCCTATGGCGATCGGCTTGTCGATGTCGAGCTGAAGACGCCTGATGCAGCTGGCCACCCGCTCGTCACCTACGCCTTGAACCCGATCTCTGTCGACGCAACCTTCCACGGGCTTGTCGCCCTCTTCGATCGTTTCACCGGCGACAAGAGCGGTGCCCCCTATATCCCCGTGCGCTTCGGTTCGGTGCGGGTCGTCAACGGCAGCCAGCCAATCGCGCGCGCAATGATCGAGATCGAGCGCGTCAGCCCCAATTCGATCAAGGCGAAGTTCCATTTCTTCGACAAGTCGGGCGCACCGATCGCGCACTTCGAGGATTGCCGCTTCCGCCGTACCTATCTGCGCAAGCACAAGACGCTCGACGCGCTGTCCTTCCACTACGAGGCCGTGCAATCGGAAGCGACGCTGCCGGGTCTGCAGGGTAAAGCGCCGGCGCCGATCAAGATCACCATGCCTGCCGCCAGCGAAGCCGGCGTCGACAACACGACGTTGCTCTTCAACGCAGCCATCTATCGCGCCTGCCAGGAGATTGCGCTCAAACTCGCCAAGGGTCGATCGACCATTCAGGGCAACAACCTGCCCGGCGATTTTGCCTTCCAATGTTTCCTGACGAGCTGCCTCTACGTCCTGGAAGACGCCGGTCTCTGCGAGCACAAGGACGGCGTCTGGACGATTGCTCAGGACTTCAACCTGCCGAGCGTCCCGGAGATCCTGCGCGAACTCTATGGCGAGCGGTCCGACCGCGCCGTCGAAGCCGTCTTGATCAACAATGCCTATGCGGAGGCCCTTGCGCGCCTTGACGCGCTCCAGGCCGGCGACGAAACGGCTCATGGCACCACCTTCATCAGCGATGCCACGCTTGATCATCAAGCCGTCCACTCCGGGGCAAGCCGGGAGCGGATGGCGTTCGTCCTCGAGGCGCTCGAAAAGATCCTGACTTCGGCATCTTCCGGCGCGCGCCTGCGCATCGTCGAACTCGGCAGCGTTTCGTCCGCCTTTACCCGCCGACTGGCGACGCTTGCCGAAAAGCACGGCGCAAGCCTCACCGTATTCGAAGCGCGCGACAACGCCCAGCGTGGGCTTGAATTGGCCTTCGAGAACGACGCCCATGTGCGCATTCTCAAAAAGGGTGAGCTTGCAACGCTCACGTCCTTCGACCTCGCAGTCAGCGCCTCTGACGGGCTTTACAGCCTGATCGAGGACGACGTGGCGGTCCGCACCGCGCTTCGCTCGACGCTTCGCGATACCGGCGGGTTGATAGCCGCCGTCAGCGCGCCATCGCTCTTCAACGATTTTGCCCTCGGACTTTCCGAGGGGTGGTTCGCCCGCAGCCAGACCGCGGAATTCCCGATCGGCAATCTTGCGGCGGTCCCGCACTGGCAGAAATGTTTCGGTGATCTCGATCTGCGCGACGTCAATATTGCAGATCGCGAATGCGCGAGCGGCAATGTCATCCTGCTCGAAGCGCGCGGCGCCGCCGCGGCGTCCGTAAGTGCCGAAGCACCGGCTACCGGCCCCTATCTGCTGCTGCAGATCGCGGGCGGCAAGGGCAACAAGCCTTCGGCATCGGCTATTCCGGTCAATCTCAGCGGCGATATCGCAGCCGACAAAGCAGCGCTTCTCAGCGGTTTCGAGGCCCTTGGCGAACAGCCGCTGCGGGCAATCTTCCTCGCGTCGCCGACAGCTGCATCCCGAACAGACGATTCCGCTTCGCTGCAGACCCAAATCCTTGCTCTCGGCGCCTTTGCCGAAGCCTTGCGTCAACATATCGGCGGAGCCGAGCCTGCTGGCGAAAATCGTCCGCGTCTCGTGCTCGTCGCGCCAGGCGGAGCCCCGATCGCGAGCCGGACAACGGGCAAAACGGTTGCAAGCGACGGCGTCAATGCCGGTCTCTGGGCCTTCGCCCGCGTGCTTCAGAACGAATATGAGTTCCTCGAAGTGCACTCGCTCGATATCGACGGTTCGCCGACCACGATCGAGCAGATCGCGGCAGCATCTCCGCTGCTCGGCAGCGCCAACGCCAACCGCGAGTGGCTGCTAGAGGGACAAGACGCGGCGCTTTCCGAAATCCGTGCCGTGCCCGGCCCGGTCGACAACGCCCATGCGGCGATCGACACCTTCAAGGCCGCAACGATCCGTCAGCGCGTCAGCTCGCAGGTGGGCAGCATCGTCTGGGAAGAGAGCGACATTCCCGCCGCAGGTCCGGGTGAAGTCGTCGTCGCGGTTGCCGCGACAGGCCTCAACTTCCGCGACGTGATGTGGGCGATGGGCCTGCTGCCCGAAGAAGCGCTCGAAGATGGTTTCGCAGGCGCGACGATCGGCATGGAACTCTCCGGCCACGTGGTTGCCGTTGGCGAAGGCGTCGACGATCTCGTGGTCGGTGATGCCGTCATGGCAATCGCCTCATCCGCCTTCTCGACCCACGCCGTCGTCTCACGCGCCGGCGTCGCCAGGTTGCCGCAGACTGTCAGCCCGGTTGCCGCAGCAACGGTGCCTGTCGCCTTCCTGACCGCCTATTACGCCATGGTGGAACTCGGCCGCATCCAGCCGGACGAAACGATCCTCATCCACGGCGCTGCCGGCGGCGTCGGCCTTGCCGCGCTGCAGGTCGCGAAACTGAAGGGTGCCAAGGTCATCGCCACGGCAGGCACGCGCGAGAAGCGCCGCTTCCTGTCGATGCTGGGTGCCGATCACGTCTTCGATTCCCGTTCGCTCGGTTTCGTCAACGACGTTCGCGCCGTAACGGACGGAGAGGGTGTCGATCTCGTTCTGAATTCGCTCTTTGCCGAAGCCATGGAACAGAGCCTGGCACTCGTGAAGCCCTTCGGTCGCTTCCTCGAGCTCGGCAAACGCGACTACTATGCCGACAGCAAGATTGGTCTCCGGCCCTTCCGCCGCAATGTCAGCTATTTCGGCATCGACGCCGACCAGCTGCTGGTCAATCAGCCGAAGCTCACCAAGCGGATCTTCACCGAGATCGGCGCGTTGTTCGAAGACGGCAAGCTGACGCCGCTTCCCTACCGTGCCTTCGACTTCGACGAAATCGGCAATGCGTTCCGGCTGATGCAGAATGCGGGCCATATCGGCAAGATCGTCGTGTTGCCGCCGGTCACCGGCAAGCATCGCGTTGCCAAGCGTCCGCATGGCGGCATGCAGGTCGATCCGAACGGCATGCATCTCGTCGTCGGCGGCATCGGCGGTTTCGGTCTGGCTGCTGCCAACTGGCTCGTCGAAAAGGGCGCGACGACGATCGCGCTCTGCTCGCGCCGCGGCCAGGCGGATGCCGAAACGACGGCGATGATCGAGGCCTGGGCGAAGGCCGGCGTGTCGGCAACGGTACACGCCTGTGACGTCACCGACCCGACGGCGACCGAGCGTCTCCTCAAGGAGTTGCGTGCGATTGCACCGCTCCGCTCGATCGTCCACGCCGCCATGGTGCTCGACGACGCGCTGATCAGCAATCTCAATCGCGAGCGCAACCGACCGGTCATTGACACCAAGGCCAAGGGCGCAGCCGTTCTCGATCAGCTGACCAACGACGACAAGCTCGACAACTTCATCCTGTTCTCGTCGGCGACAACGCTTGTCGGCAACCCGGGACAGGCGAACTACGTCGCCGCCAACGGCTACCTCGAAGGCCTCGCCCGCGCCCGTCGCGCCCGTGGTCTTGCGGGTCTTGCCGTCGGCTTCGGCGCGATCGCCGACAAGGGTTACCTGGTCCAGAACACCGATGTGAACGATCTGCTCGCCAAGCGTATCGGCAAGACGGCACTGAAGGCACAGACGGCGCTCGACATGGTCGAGAGCCACCTGGCCTTCGATCCGGGCACCGTCGATGCGGCCACGGTGATGATCTCGGAGATCGACTGGTCGGCTGCGCGTAACCTGCCGGTTGCCAAAAACGCCCTCTTCGAAGTCATCCTGCGCAGCGCCGACCAGCACGCCACCGGCGGCGAAGGCGCCCAGATGGACCTCGTCGCGATGATCGAGGGCAAGTCGCCGCAGGAGGCCGAGGACATCCTCTTCGACCTCGTCGCCGGCGAGATCGCCGCGATCCTGCGCGTATCGAAGGATACGGTCACACGCAGCAAGGTGCTGAAGGAAATCGGCCTCGACAGCCTGATGGCGGTCGAACTCGGCATGAGCTTCCAGCAGAATACCGGCTTCGACATGCCGCTCAGCGGCGTCGCTGACAACACGACGGTTGGCGATGTCGCCCGCAAGCTCTATGAGAAGGTCAGCAAGCGCGACCAGAGCGACGATGCCGAGCCCGCCGACGACAAGATCGTCAACGAACTCGCACAGCGGCACGTCGGCACGGCGAAGGAAAAAGCACAGAGCCAATGAGCACGAACGGAAACGGTCCAGGCGCATCCAAGATGACCAGCAGCCTCAAGGAGAACCTGCTGGACCGGATGCGGAACACGCATCAATCCTCCGAGCGCAACCGCATGGCGCGCTCGGAGCGGGAGATGCCGCCGCCGGTGCGCCGGCAGCAGGCCCGTTTCGAAGATCTGCCGGAATACAAGCAGGTGATGACCCAGAAGTTCGCGAGCGAGCAACTCGGCATCGCCAATCCGTTCTATCGCGCGCACCAGACCGCGGCCGGGGCGACCACCGTCATCGACGGCCGAAAGCTGATCAACTTCGCCTCCTACGACTACCTCGGCCTCAACCGCCATGCGGAGGTACTGGCCAAGGCGCGGGATACGATCGGCACCTTTGGCATCTCCGCCTCGGCGAGCCGCCTCGTTGCCGGAGAGCGGCCGGTGCATATGGCGCTCGAAGAAAAGATCGCGGGTTTCTACGGCGTCGATGCCGCCGTCTGTTTCGTCAGCGGTTACCTGACCAACGTCGCTGCCATCAGTTGCCTGATGGGCCCGAAGGACCTCGTCGTCCATGACGAGTTCATCCACAACAGCGCGCTTGCCGGCATCAAGCTCTCGGGCGCGACCCGGCGGCTGTTCAAACACAATGATGTCGCCGATCTCGAACACGTGCTGCGCACCGTCGCGGGCGACTATCGCCGCATCATGATCATCGTCGAGGGCATCTACTCGATGGACGGTGACGTCGCCGACCTGCCGGCTCTTCTGAAGCTCCGCGCCGAATACGGCTTCTGGCTGATGGTCGACGAGGCGCACTCGCTTGGCGTTCTCGGCAAGACCGGCCGGGGGCTCGCCGAGCATTTCGGCGTCGATCCGCACGAGATCGACGTCTGGATGGGCACGCTGTCGAAGACCACCTCGAGCTGCGGCGGTTACATCGCCGGTAGCGAAGCACTGGTCGAGGTCCTCAAGGCATCCGCCGGCGGCTTCGTCTACAGCGTCGGCCTTGCGCCGGTGCTGGCCGCATCCGCCACCGCGAGCCTCGACGTGCTGGAACGCGAACCGGCGCGGACGGCGGCATTGCGCCGCAATGGTGCCCTGTTCCTGAAGCTTGCCAAGGAAGCCGGCCTCGACACGGGTCTCAGCAGCGGCTTTTCCGTCGTTCCTGTTATCGTCGGCGATTCCCTGCGTGCCGTTCAGCTTTCGAACGACCTGCTTGCCGAAGGGGTCAATGCACTGCCGATCATCCATCCGGCGGTGCCCGAGGGTCTAGCGCGCCTGCGCTTCTTCATCACCAGCGATCATACGGAAGAGCAGATCCGCCGGACGGTAACATTGACGGCGGAACGGCTGACGGACCTTACCGAGCGAAACTTCGGACTGGGCGGCATCGACATCGATCAGATGATGAAGGCGCTCTCGGCGCGCTGACCCGAGATCACTGCGTCGTTTTCGGGCCATTGTGGACGCAAAACCGCTTCGCACTTTTCCTGGAATTGCTCTTGAGCGGGATATCAGCATGACGCATGTGATCATCACCGGTGGCTCGAGCGGTATCGGATTTGCAGTTGCGTCCATCTACGCGGCTCGTGGCGCCCGCGTCTCGCTCATCGCGCGCTCTCGGGACCTTTTGGAACGGGCGCAGGCAGACCTGGCGCGCTCAAGCGGGAGCAGCGCCGACAACATCAGGATCGAGGCTGCCGATGTTGCTGCGGAAAGCGATGTCGAGGCGGCGATCCTACGGTGCGAACAAGCCTTCGGTCCCTGCGACATCCTGGTGACATCGGCAGGTATCGTCGAGCCCGGCCGTTTCGAGGAACTCGACAGCGCTTCATTCCGACGCCAGATGGAAACCAACTTCTCCGGCACGGTGCACGCGGTCCGTGCTGTCTATGACGGCATGAAGCGGCGTGGCCATGGCCGGATCATGATGATCTCCTCCGGCGCCGGCCTCATCGGCATCTACGGCTATTCCGCCTATTGCGCGTCGAAGTTCGCGCTGCACGGCTTCGCCCAGGCGCTGCGCTCGGAAGCCTGCGCCCACGGCGTCAGCGTCTCCGTGTGTTTTCCGCCGGATACGGAGACACCCCAGTTTCAGCGTGAACTCGCATGCCGTCCTCCGGAAGCGGCCAAAATCATGGGCACGGTCCGTCCCTGGCGTGCCGACGCCGTGGCGAAGACAATCGCCAAGGGCATCGACCGCGGGCGGTTCGAAATCTACTTCGGCACCACGCTCTTTCTCCTCGGCCGCTTCGCGCCGGCCATTCGTCCCTTGCTCAACTGGTGGTTCGACAGGGCGATTGCGCGTTGCGGCAACACCGCGACGCATAATAGTGGAGTGTCGGAGCGCCGGACCTGACGGCGCTTGTACGTCCAAGCGATAAGATCTAAGTGTCGGGCGGACGCTGTGCCGCATCAAGCGGCGTCGGCCGGCATGAAGACATGAAGGTTTCCGCTTGGCGTTGCTTCCCTTTCAGCTGCACGACTACCCAAGAACACTGACGCTCTGTTGTTACGTGCTCTCCTGTGCGGTGATCTTCTTTACCGATCGCTTTGCCCTGCCGAAGCGGGAGCGGCGCGCCCATCCCTCGCCCTTCGGGCGGACGCAGGATGTCGTCGATGCGGTTGCCCGCCTGCCGGTCATCGCGCTGGTCTTTGCAGGATTCTTCGCCGGCTCCTGGCGGCCGCTTTATGCCGCAGCCGGCACGATGAGCTTCTTCATCATCTTCACCGGCATTTCCCGCGCCAAGTTCAAGTTCATCCGCGAGCCGCTGATCTTTTCGGATATCGCGCTCGTCGTCGACGTCTTCAAGTACAAGACGATTTTCTATGCGAGTTCTTTGAACGTCGTCTTCTGGACCGTCGCCTTCCTCTATGTCTTCGGCGTGTCCGGCCTTTACATGTATTTCGAGCCGGCCATCCTGCCCGATCGCGGCAAGGCGTTCTGGATCCTGTTGATGCTCGGGATCGCCTACGGACCCTGGCTCCTGCTCTTTTACGGCCCGGTGAACCGCCCGACGGCGGCGCTGGTGCAAAGGCTGCTGAAAACACTCGACGTCAAGGTGAACACGGTGCGCTTCGGCACCTTCGGCTCGGTCGTGTTCCGCTTCATCGTCTGGCTCGGCGTGCGGCGTGAAAAGATCGTCGCGGAACTCTCCGAGATCGTCCGGGCCGCCGTGCATGATCTGATCGGCGACGACGGCTCGCCGCTGATCGTCGTCTGGCAATCGGAATCCTTCATCGACATGCGGCACTTCGGCGTCGATACGCTTGATATGCCGACGCTGGATCGGCTGCGGCGCGAGGCGGTGCAATGGGGTCGCCTCAGCAGCGTCTTCGAAGGCGGCTATACGCTGCGCACGGAATTCGCGGTCATCAGCGGCCTGGTGCCTGACGACATCCACGTCGACGCCAGCTACCCCTATCTCAGGGCCTCGCACTATGCCGACGTGGTCTGGCCGGGAAAGATGAAGCGCGCCGGCTGGAACACGCATTTCATCCATCCCTATGACCGCACCTTCTTTCTCCGGCACAAGGCGATGCCGCAACTCGGCTTTTCCAAGCTGACCATGCTCGACGGCTTCGACCATCGCCCCGAAAGAGACGGCCCCTACGTCTCCGACGAGAAACTTGCGGCAAAAGTGATCGACGCATGCGAGAAGCTGCCGGAGGATGAAAACGGCTTCATCTTCGTTGCCTCCATGGCCAATCACGGCCCGTGGGAGCCGGGTCGCGTCGGTGATCTCACCAATCCCGTCGACATCTATCTGGCCATTCTCGAACAATCCGATGCGGCGCTGAACATGCTGAGCGAACGACTTGACAAGCTGGACCGCCCGGTCTGGCTCGTCTTCTACGGCGACCATGCGCCGCTGCTCAAATCCTTTGCCGATCCCTTCCCCGACCCGCGAACCGACTACCTGATCGTACCGCTTGCCAAGGCCAAGTCGTCTTCCCACAAGCCGGTGGAACCGAGTAATGTCGAAGCCTGGAACTTGATCGAGGCCCTGCTCAACCACGCCAACCTCAGAAAGGATACGCTGCGGTAGCAGCAGTGGACGGATGGAGAACGCTTCGATGACATCGACCGGGGCGGTCGATCGGCCAAGGCGACGGGTGTTCCTGTTCCTGCAAGGCCCTTCGTCGCCGATCTTCCGCAAGATCGCCGATCGGCTCGAAGCCATTGGCCACACCTGCCTGAGGATCAACCTCAATGTCGGCGACCAGATCATCTGGGGCCGCAAGGGTGCCTATAATTATCGCGGCACGGCAGCCGATTGGCCAGCCTATATCGAGGCCTTCATCGCGCGCCATGGCGTCACCGACATGCTGCTGCTCGGCGAGGAACGCGCCTACCACCAGGCAGCCACCACGGTCGCGCGGCGCAAGGGTGTCGCAGTCGCCATCGTCGAGATGGGGTATCTTCGGCCGGACTGGCTGACGCTCGAGCGCAACGGCATGTCCTCGAACTCACATTTCCCGTCCGATCCCGCGCAAATCCTTGCGGCGGCAGCGGGCGTCCCGGAACCGGACTGGCGCAAGCACTACAGCCAGACGTTCCTCGCCGATGCGAGCTATGACCTGCTCTACAATCTGCCGAACGTCTTTCTCTGGTTCCTCTTCCCACACTATCAGCGCCACGCGATCTTTCATCCGCTCGCCGAATATGCGGGCTGGGTCCGCCGGCTCCTGTCCGAAAAGCGGCGCAACTCGGAAGCCGAGGCGACCATTGCCAAACTGCTTTCGCAGGACGCGCCCTATTTCGTCTATCCGCTGCAGCTCGAAACCGATTTCCAGCTCAGGGCCCACTCGCCTTTCCATAGCCAGAGGCAAGCGATTGCCGAAGTGCTGGCTTCCTTCGCCGCCTTTGCGGCGCGCGACGCGCGCCTCGTCTTCAAGGTGCATCCGCTCGACAATGATCTGATCCCCTGGCGCAGAATCATCGACGAACGAGCGGCAGCGCTGGGGCTTCGCGGGCGCGTCTTCTATCTCGATGGCGGCAACCTCGATACGCTTGGAGAGGCAAGCGCAGGCATGGTCACGGTCAACTCGACGGCCGGTCTGCATGCATTGAAGCAGGGGCGACCGGTGAAGGTGCTTGGCACGGCCTTGTTCGACATCGCCGGACTGACCGACCAGCAGCCGCTCGACGATTTCTGGCGTGCGCCGCAGGCGCCAGATCCGGATCTGGCGAACGCAATGTTCCGCTTGCTCGCCGCCTCGATCCAGGTACGCGGAAATCTTTATTCGCGCGCCGGAAGCGATGCCGGCGCCGAGGCGATCGCCAAGCGGCTGAGTGAGAACAGCCTCAACCAGCCAGGCGCCTTCGTGGACCCGCCACCACGCCGCAAGCCGCAAAAGCGGCCGAGGATCGCCTCCTCCGCGTGACGACGACTGACGTAACAGCGGGTCTGTTAAGCCAGACTACCGCCGCGCCGTCGCGACGGCGAAGGCCGCCAGGAGCATCAGGCCTGCCGCTGCCAAAGGCAGCACAAAGAAGGCTGCCCGGGCATAGGCTGCACCGAACCCGATCGTGCCGACAAAGAGCGCGATATAGGTGACGCCGCTGTTCAGCCCCATGATCGCGCCGCGCTTGGCGGGGTCGAGGCCGGTGAGCCGCATGATCAGCACATTCAGCCCGAAATGGTTGGCAAGCCCCCAAAGGAAGACGACGGCCAGCATGGCAGCGTAGGAGCCGCTCGCCACAGCCATGGCAACGTAGACGCCCGCGACCGCCAGGAAGATCAGCGGCAACAACCGGGCGGCGCCGAAACGATCGATCAGGCGGTCAAGAAAAGCGGCGGCGCCGAAACCGAATCCATAGGAAACGGCGATGAGACCGTTGGCGGTGACAGGCAGGCCGAGTGCGGCATGCAGGTGCTCGCCGATATAGGCATAGACGCCGTAGAAGGCGGCCATGAAGGCGGCGCAGGCGATCAAGAGCGGTGCGACGCCGGGAACACTCAATGCCGCCAGCGGTGATGTCGCTGTACCGGTGGCGCCTTCCTGCGCCGGCGCAAACTTGACCGCAGTGCAGGCGATCAACGTGGCGGCGGCGACAATGACATAGACCGTGCGCCAACCGGCAAAATCAGCGATCGCTGCCGATAGCGGCACGCCCGCCACCATGCTGAGCGTCCAGCCGGTCAGCACCAGGCCGATCGTCTCGCTCTCGCGTCCGGCCGGCGCAATGACCGAGGCCAGCGTATAGATCGAGGGAAGCGCAATGCCCGCGGCCAGACCGACGACGAGCTGGGCGGCAACCAGGAACGCAAGCGATGGCGCGAGCGCACTGCCGCCGAGCCCTGCAGCCAGAAGCAAGAGAGCCGCAGCCAACATGCGGCGCGGACCATGGCGATCGATGAAGCGGCCAAGGAAAACGGCGCTGACGGCCGTGCCCAGGCCAAAGATGGCAGAGGCCGTCATGACGGCGGGAACGTTGGCGCCAAGGCTTCGCGCCACCTCCGGCGCGATCGGCCCGAGGGCGAGGGAGTTGGAGCCGATGACGCCGATGCAGATGGTGAGCAGGTAGGCGAAGGGCGGGATACGTGCCCTGTCGACTGAACCGCTGGAAATGGATTGATTGATGTTCGTCATTGTCTCATGTTTGCAGAATGAAATTCAGCAGCAAGAGGAAACATCGGAATGGATCAAAATACAGATGACGTTCGGCGGAAGCGTCCACCGGAGCGCGACCTCGACGCGATGGACCGAAAACTATTAGGCGTGCTGGTCGAGGATGCGACGACGAGCTATGTCGAACTCGGTGAACGGGTCGGGCTTTCGCCACCGGCGGCGCATGAGCGTGTGAAGCGGCTCAGGCGATCAGGGGCGATCCGCCGCGTGGCAGCGCTGATCGATCCCGAGGCCGTCGGCAAGACGTTGCTCGCCTTCGTCCATGTCGACACGACCGGCTGGGGAAAGACACAGGCGCTGCTTGCCATCGAGGAATGCCCCGAGGTGGAGGAGATCCACTCGGTCGCGGGCGATACCTGCATGCTGCTCAAAGTCCGCACGGAAAGCACCCATGCGCTGGAGGGGCTGCTGGCGCGCCTCTACGACACGCCCGGCGTCAAGGCGACGCGCAGCTATGTGGTGCTTTCAACCTATCTGGAACGGCCGGTGCAGCCGGGCACGACGGGCGACTGGCCCGCCGTGGTCAAGGGTTAGGCAGCTTTCGCGAGGTGTACTACCCCTCAGACGACGCCGGCGCGCAGCAGGTCGTGAATGTGCAGGATGCTGACCGGTGCTCCGCCATCGCCGACGACGAACAGCACCGTTACCTTGTGCTGCTGCATGAATTCCATGGCGCCACTCGCGAGCACGTCGCCACGGATCACCCGCGGATTGCGCGACATCACCGCCTCGACCGGTTGCTGGAGCAGATCGCCCGACATGTGGCGGCGCAGGTCGCCATCGGTGATCACACCGACAAGCTTGCCGGTGTCATCGACGATGCCGACGACGCCGAAACCCTTCGACGACATTTCGATGAGGGCCTCGCTCATCGGCCGCCCCGTCTGGAGCAGCGGCATCTGGGCGCCCTCATGCGCCAGCTCGCGGACCAGCCGCAACTGCGCACCGAGCTTGCCACCGGGGTGGAATGTCTTGAAATCTTCGGCCGAAAAGCCGCGCCGTTCCAGAAGCGCGATCGCCACCGCGTCGCCGACGGCGAGCTGCAGCATTGCGGATGTCGTCGGCGCGAGGCCGTGCGGGCAGGCTTCCTGCACCTTGGGCAGTACGATCGGCACTTCGGAATTCCGCGCCAGCACGCTGTCGCGGTTGGCACAGATCGAGACGATCGGCACGTTGAAGCGCTTGGCATAGGTGAGCATGTTGGCGAGCTCGGCCGTCTCCCCCGACCACGAGAGCAGGATCAGCACGTCCTGCGAGGTGACCATGCCAAGGTCGCCGTGGCTCGCTTCGGTCGGATGCACGAAATAGGCCGAGGTGCCGGTCGATGCCAGGGTCGCAGCGATCTTGCGGCCGATATGGCCGCTCTTGCCGACGCCGGAGACGACGACACGCCCCTGGCTCTCGCCGATCAACTCGACTGCATCGACGACACTGCGGGCAAAAGCTTCGTCGGAGCCAAGGTGGTCAGTCAGCGCCTTGATGCCGACCATTGCAGTCGTCAGCGTCCGGCCGATCGACTCCAAAGCCGCAACCGCGGTGCGCTCATGCGCAGATGCTTGTCTCAAACCCATGATGACCCCGATCTTACGAAGACTTAAGTGGCAGGCTGCAACGCTGCCCGCCAGACCATTGACGGCAGATAAGCGCTTTTTCTTGGCAAACCAAGCCTTGGAAGCAGACTTCGGGGGAAAACTGGCGCGATCGGCGGCGTTTTCGTCAGCCGGCCCGCATTTCTTCGACAGTTTCGAGCGGCATCGACTTGTCGGCGGCGAACTCTTCAAGCGTCATCGAGTCGAGGATCGCAGCAACGGCGTCGCGCACCGTGGTCATCGATACCCGCACCTGACAGGTCTCGGGATCGTTGCAGTCCTCGCAGACCTCATAGGCCGTGCGGCTGGCACAGCGGATCGGCGCCAACGGCCCATCCAGCGTGCGGATCACATGGCCGATGCGAATTTCGGCAGCGGGCCGCGATAGCGAATAACCGCCGCCCGGGCCCTTCTTCGAGCGCAGCATGCCGGCGTTGCGCAGTTCGAGTAGGATCGTGTCCAGGAACTTCTTCGGGATATTGTTGCGCTGGGCGATTTCGGTGATGAAGGCGGTCTCCCCCGGCTCCAGCCGTGCAAGATCGACCAAAGCCTTCAGACCGTATTTTCCCTTCTTCGTCAGCATTCCGGCACGCTTTCCCTGCGGCTCCCGATACGGGAATCATCCGCGCAAATGCAAATACATCTTGGCATAGCACAAGAAACGTACTGCCAACATATAATTATAGTGGGGAATTGGCCGAAGTCGCGGCCACGCTTGCAGCGGAAGCAACGACGATTTTCAGAAGTATCGGGCGGATGCGGGAGAAAAGCCGAAAACGACCTTTCTCACCCGCTTCATGCGGCTGCGCTGTGACCCCGCCGCTTCGCCGACACGGCCTGGTGGGCCAGCAGCTGGCGGATCGCGGCACGTGCTTCCTCGGCCGAGCCGAAGCGCTTCGCGTCCAGATCCCAGACGTGATACTTCACCGCCACGAACTTGAAGCGATCTTCATCCGGGACGACCACACCGACGGCTTCGCCGCCAAATTCGATAACTTGCTTGCTCATACAAATAACGCTCCTTCCACGCCGGAGGCGCGGAGACTTTCAATTTCGGCAAAAGATAAAGTTCGAGGGGTTCGACGGTCACATTCGGCAGAGATTGCGAATGTGACGTTTCTCTGTTGCGCGACAAAGGAGACGCGTGCCGAAGAAGGCGGCGGTCGAGACGTTTCCGAACATGTCACTCTCCTTTGGCTGGCCCGGCATCAGCATGCCGGTGCGTTTGATGAACAACCGTGAGGCGGACTCCCCGCGTCACGTATTGGCAAACTAGAATAATCTACCAATTCCGTCAATTAAAAAGATGAAGATGCGAAAAATAATTCTCACCCTTCAAATCTTAGGGGGACGCGGACGCAAAATCCGTTCTCCCGCCCCGGAACCGGAGACCCTCGCTATCTAGGTAGCGAAGAATCAGTCTGCAAGGCACGAGGGGATAAAGACAGCACATTCGGACAAAAAAGGGGCGGCCCGCCGGGCCGCCCC
Source organism: Sinorhizobium sp. NFACC03 (assembly GCF_900103435.1). NCBI lineage: Bacteria > Pseudomonadati > Pseudomonadota > Alphaproteobacteria > Hyphomicrobiales > Rhizobiaceae > Sinorhizobium > Sinorhizobium sp. NFACC03. Next base: position 137,798 of record NZ_FMXF01000001.1, on the reverse strand, counting down.
TTCACGTTTTGTATCCCGGGACCGCCGGATCACGCCGCCGGCGTGCCCGCCTGAGGCGTGGTGCTCGAACGAGACGCTTCGCGATCTTTCCACCAACGGTTCAGGAAGAGCAGGATCGGTCCGCCGATATAGATCGACGACGTGGTCGCAACGATCACGCCGAAAATCATCGGCCAGGCGAAGCTCTTGACCGCGTCGCCACCCCAGATCGCCATCGGCACCAGCGACAGGGCCGTCGCCATCGAGGTGAAGATGCATCGCGCGATCACCTGGTTGATGCTCATGTCGATCAGGTCGGAGAACGGCATCGACTTATACTTGCGGAGGTTCTCGCGCATGCGGTCATAAACCACGACCTTGTCGTTGACCGAGTAGCCGATCATCGTCAGCAGCGCGGCGATGGCCGTCAGGTTGAAGTCGATGCCCGTGAGCGCGAAGAAGCCGATCGTCTTGGTGATGTCCAGCAATAGAACTGCGATCGCGCCGACGGCGAAGTGCCATTCGAAGCGGAACCAGATGTAGAGCAGGATCGCCACCATCGCGAGACCGACGGCGAGGAAGCCCGAACGGGCAAGTTCGGTGCTGACGGTCGGTCCGACGACCTCGGTACGCTCGAAGGTCGCATCGGAGATTGTCTGGACTACGGTGTCCTTGATGCGGTTCAGTGCCGCCGTCTGCTCCTGCTCGCCGCCCGGCTGACGCTGAACGCGGATCAGAACCGACTTGTCCTGGCCGAACTCCTGCAGCGCCACTTCGCCGATGTTGAGCGCTTCGAGGTTGTGGCGCAGCGTCGGAAGGTCGAGCGTGTTCTTCGAGGTGGTTTCGACCTGAATACCGCCGACGAAGTCGATGCCGTAGTTGAGGCCCGGCGTGAAGAACAGCACCACCGAGCTAATCGACAGGAACGCCGACATCCCGATGGCGACGAAGCGGCCCTTCATGAAGGAGAAGGACGGAAGCTTCGGAACCTTGCCGAAGAGCGACGGAATTTCGAGCTTCTTCATCTTCCGGCGAACGACGACCTCACGCATCATCAGGCGTACGACGGTGATCGACGTGAACATCGAGATGATGATGCCGAGCATCATGGTGACCGCGAAGCCCTTCACCGGGCCGGAGCCGAAGGCGAACAGCAGCACGGTGCCCGAAAGCGTCGTGACGTTGGAGTCGATGATGGTTGCATAGGCCTTGTTGAAGCCGATATCGAGCGCCTTCATCGCGCCGGCGCCGCCTTCCGTCTCTTCGCGAATACGCGCGTTGATCAGGATGTTGGCGTCCACCGCCATGCCGATGCCGAGAATGATACCGGCGATGCCGGGCAACGTCAGCGTCGAGCCGAGCATGGCCAACAGCGCGATCGTCAGGATCGTGTGCAGCACCAGGCCGACATTGGCGATCATGCCCCATGCGCCGTAGAGCACGACCATGAGGGTAACCACGAGGGCGAAGCCGGCAAGGCCGGTATAGATGCCCATGCGGATGGAATCCGAGCCGAGGTTCGGGCCGACCGAGCGTTCTTCGATGACAGTCAGCGGTGCAGGCAGCGCGCCCGAGCGCAGGAGCGCTGACAGAACGGTTGCTTCCTGCGCGGTGAAATTGCCACTGATCTGGCCATTGCCACCGATGATCGGCTCGCGGATGACCGGTGCCGTCAGAACCTTGCCGTCAAGCACGATCGCAAAGGGCCGGCCGACAGCGGCCTGGGTAATTTCCGCGAACTGGCGGGCACCCAGGGAGTCGAAGGTGAAAGAAACGATCGGCTCGTTGGTGCGCTGATCGAAGCCGGCCTTGGCATCGGCCAGCCGCTCGCCCGAAATCGCAACGCGACTTTCGACCGCATATTTGTTGTTGTCGTGCGCACCCGGCAGGATGTCGACGCCACGTGGTGCCGGCTGATTGGGATCCACAGTCTGGTCGACCATGTGGAAGCTCATCTGGGCTGTGGAGCCGAGAAGCTGGCGTAGTGCCGTCGGATCCTCGAGGCCTGGAAGCTGGACGAGGATGCGGTCGGAGCCGACGCGCTGGATCAGCGGCTCGGCAACACCGACGGTATCGACACGCTGACGAATGATTTCCAGGCTCTGCTCAACCGCCTTGGTGGTGCGGTCGGCGAGGCCGGCCTCGGTCATGGCGACCGTGATGGTGTCGCCATCCTCGGTGACCGCGATATCGGAAGCCGAGCCGCCAAAGCCGAGCGTGCCAACCGGGGCAGCCAACTCTTTAAGCTTCGGCAGAACCTTCTCGCGGTCGGCAGCGTCTTCGATCTTGACCGTCACGGTGTCGCCGGCGATGCGGGCAGACGAAGCCGGAACGCGTTCGGCGCGCAGCGCCCGACGCGTATCGTCGAGCAAGGTTTCGAGGCGGGCCTTGCGCAGGCCGGCGGCGTCGACTTCGAGGACGAGGTGCGAACCGCCCTTGAGGTCGAGGCCGAGCGTCACCGGCTTGACCGGCAGCCAGGCGGCGAATTGTTCACGCTGTGCTGGCGTCAGCACGTTGGGAAGCGCCGCGACGCATCCGAAGATGATCACGGCGACATAGACGAGAATCGCCCATTTCGATGTACGCATGTTGTGGTTCCAGAAGAGCCTGCACGGGCGCGGGGCGCGTCGTCAGGACTTTGTTTCATCAATGGCGGCGTAGCGGTCCAAGCCGCAAACGAGCCAGAATATGCTTGATGGATCAGGCGCGCGGGGGTGCGCGAATATGGGGCCCATGGCTCGAAGCCCCGCCGATCTGCTCTGCGACACGGCGCAGGAACCGACCGTCCGACGATTGGGGAAATTCCAGCTCCGCGGATACCGGCAGCAGCGCCGGTAACCCATCGTCGGTCGCGGACTTCGCGTCCTTGCGCTCGGCCGTGAACCGAAGGTCTGAAAGCGGTGTCGCCCGCGAGATCTGCCGGGCTGCAGGGCGATCGGTCGAGCCGGTATCGGTGACATTACCGGCCTGGGCGCCAGAGGACGAGCGGGACGGAATGCTCTGCCCAACCGAGATGACCTGCATTGCGAAGGAGGCGCAGAACAGCCACAGCACGGCGAGAAGCCGGCCGGCCTGCATATTCTTGCTGCCACCACCCAAGCGGTCCATCGAGGACGCGGTCCCTTTCCTTGGCGCCTACAAGACGCGCGGCGCTCCAGCGCCAGCGAGACGAAACTCAGCCCGAATGCCCGACCTTAACGAAAGAACGTGGCCGGATTCGAGCATGGGCGCCCTTAACACCATTGCGGGCCGGAAAAGTCAAATCCGGCCCGTTGTGCGACTGAGGCGCTGTCAGGCCGAGAGACCCGCCGTCCGCCTCTCGTGGATCTCGATGAGCGACGGGCCTTTGCGCTCTGCGGCTGCGGCAAGCGCCTGCGCCAGATCGGCAACCGCGGTGAGCCGCTGCCCCTCGACCCCATAGGCCTTGGCCGCCATCAGGAAGTCCGGCGCCGAGGGCCTGACCCCTTCAGGGGTAACGCCGGCGTCGACCATGTAGGACTCGATCTCCTGGTAGCCGTCATTGTTCCAGACGAGGAAGATCACCTTCGCCTGCGCATCCACCGCGGACCCGATCTCGGCCAGCGAGAACTGGAAGCCGCCGTCGCCGACAAGGCACACGACCGGACGCGACGGATCGGCAACGGCAGCGCCCACGGCCGCCGGCGGGGCGTAGCCGAGCGAGCCGTAGCCGGTCGCGGAATTGAACCAGCTGCGCTGGCGCGGCGCATCGCAATAGAGATTGCCGGCATAGACGGCCTGGGTCGAGTCACCGACAACGGTGCAGTCCGGCAACGTCCTGTAGACCGTGTCGATGATGCCGATCTCGGCCTTCATCTTCGGCGTCAGTTCCTTCAGCGCTGCCCGTCGCGCGGTTTCGGCGCGCCCCACTCCATCCTTCGCGGTGTGGCCGGGCAGGAAGGCGAGGATGCCTGCCGTGGCCGCCTTGGCGCCGGAGAGAATGGAAAGGGCTGCATGCGGCCCGCGCGCGAGCTGCGCTGAGTCAATGTCGGTGCGGATGAGATTGCGCAAGGCCGGGAAACCGCCATCGGCATACATGTCGTAGTCCGTCTGGCCCATTTCGGTGCCGAGCGCCAGGACAAGGTCCGCTTCCTTGAGGAGCGACCGCACCGCCTTCAGGCTGGGGCTTGCGGGAACGCGCAAGGGGTTGCCGGCGAGCATGCCGCGGGCGTTGACCGTGGTGACGACAGGCGCGCCGATCTTCTCGGCAAGCGCCGTCACTTCGGCTTCCGCCGTCAACGCGCCGCCGCCGCAGATGATCACCGGCCGCGAGGCGTCGGCACAGAGGATCGCTGCACGCTGCAGCGTCTCGCTGTCGGAGCGCGGGCGCGTCGCCGTCGCCGGCCGCACCGCCTGCGGCGCGATCTTCGCCGCCATCACGTCGGTCGGGATCTCGATGTGCACCGGCCCCGGCCGGCCGGAGACGAGCACCGAGAAGGCGCGGTCGACGACGAAAGGCAGGTCTTCCGGATTGAGCAGCGTGTGCGAGTAGAGCGCCAGCGTCTTCATCATGCCGTGCTGGTCGGGCAACTCATGCAAGAGCCCGCGACCGTGACCGAGCGAATCGCGGCGATTGACGCCGGAAATCACCAGCATCGGGATGGAATCCTGCCGAGCCTGCGCCATCGCCGTGATGGTGTTTGTGAGTCCCGGACCGGTGATGACGAGGGCGACACCCGGCTTGCCGCTGACCCGGGCATATCCATCGGCCATGAAGCCCGCACCCTGTTCATGGCGCGGGGTCACATGGCGGATCTTCGATGCCGCCAGCCCGCGATAAAGCTCGACCGTGTGCACCCCGGGAATGCCAAAAACCACCTCGACGCCATTGGCCTCGAGCAGATCGACCAGCACTTCTCCAACTGTTTTTTCCATCGTCATGCGCAGCGCTCCTTACGCAGGCTGGACCGCTCGGCGAGCGCAGCGATGCGACGGCAGGCCTCGTCGATGTCCCGATCAGGCACGGTCAGGCTGACGCGCAGATAGTTCTGCGCCTGATCGCCAAAGGATGATCCAGGCATGACGGCAACCCCCTCCTCTTCGAGCAGCGCCCAGGCAAACGCATCGCCGTCAAGGCCGGTTCCGGAAACGTCGATCACAATGAACATGCCGGCTTCCGGCGCGAACACCTCGATGCCGGGTGCCGCGGCAAGACCGGCTACGATCTGTGCGGCACGGGACTGATAGGACTCGCGCATCCGCCGCGCGGTATCGATGTCATGGGTCAGGGCATAGGCGGTCATGTCGGCGATGAAAGGCTGGGTGCCGAAGAGCATCGTTTCCGAAACCGGCAGCAGCCGGTTGGCAAACTCGACCGGGCCGACTGCCCAACCACTGCGGAAGCCGGGCGCGGCGTGGGACTTGGAGATCGACGAGACGACGACGGTGCGTTCGGCGAGATCCGGATTGTCGAAGGGCGAGGCAAAGACGGCGTCGAAGACAAGTTCCTCGTACACCTCATCGCAGACGATCCAGAGATCGTGACGGCGCGCGACCTCGCCGATCGCGGCGATCTCGGTCGCGGTCAGCACGGCCCCGGTCGGATTGTGCGGCGTGTTGAGCAGCAGCACCCGGCTCTCGGGTGTGATCGCCTTTTCAAGATCTTCGGCCTGCATGTGGAAGCCGAATTCCGGCTTCAGCGGCACCAGTACCGGATGGGCGCCGGTGGAGCGGATCACGCCCTCATAGGTCGCATAGAGCGGGTCGCCGACGAGCACCGCGTCGCCGGTTTCGACCAGGGCCAGCATCACGGAGAAGAGCGCCGTCTGGGTGCCGGGGAAGCACAAGACGTTCGCCGCGGTGACGTCGTCACGGCGCCGGCGATATTTTTCCGCGAGAGCAGCCACGACCGGCGGCTCGCCGCGGCCATTGGAATAGCGGTAGCGCCCGGCATTCATCGCGCGCTGGCATTCATCGAGAAGGGCGCGGTCCGGCGGAAGGTCCGGTTCGCCGATGGTCAGTTCGATGATGTCGGCGCCACTTGCCTTCAGTTGGCGGGCACGAATATGCAGCGACCATTTTCCCGAACCAAGATCGGCAAGACGTTCGGTGATGGACGCGTAGCGCATGGTGTTCTCTCCCGTTGTCATTGTTTTGCAGTTCCGATCGACGTGCCGAGCAGTGCCTCGGCCGACGACATGGCGATGGCGACCAGTTCACCCTCGCGAAAGAGGTCGCCCGCCAGGCACCCCTCCACCCAAAGACCGTCGACCAGCCCGTTGATGGCGATGGCGAACGCCCGGCAGGTTTCTGCGTCCGCCGGTTTGCCCTTCGCCGCAAGAAAATCGGCGAGCAGTTCCTGCAGTGTGTTGCGGAAGGCGAGGTAGCCTTCGCGATGGATCTCGGCGAGTACCGGATCGACACGCACCTGGCTGATGAAGGCGGCCCACAGCGAGATGCTCCGGCTGTCGGCCACCGGTTCGGTGAGGTTGATCGCGATGAAGTCCCTGAGGCGGGTTTCCGGATCACCCTCCACCTGGCTCGCCTTGTCCGTCAAGGATGCGATGACGGCGCGATAGGCCTCGGCGACCATCTGATCCTTCGATTCGAAATAGTGACGCACGAGCCCGGCGGTCACGCCGGCGCGGATCGCGATCTGCCGCACCGTCGCGCCCTTGAGCCCAAATTCGGAGATGCAATCGAGCGTCGCCTCGATCAGCTCCTGGCGGCGTTCGCCTTCCGGAGCGCGGTGAAAGCTGCGCCGGTTCATGCGGCGACCCGCTGGAACAAGTGCCCTGGCGCGGTCGACGATGGCTTCGGCCGGAACGGGGACATGGGCGGCTCCTTCGGGAAATCAAGGCTGGGGGCGGGCGTCGAAAAATCGACGATGCGTATTATTATACGCTTGAATAATAGCGACACAAGTGCAACCATGCCAATCAACAAAACCGTGACAGGCCAAAGATGCCGCGCGGGAAACGACAGGGGAACTGTTCTCATGCTGACAGAAAAAGCGCGCAGAGCCGTTGGAGCGGCGTGCCGATGACGGATGCGGCCCAGGCAATCGCGGTCACTGACCTGCACAAGCGTTTCGGGCCATTGGAAGTGCTGAAGGGTGTTTCGCTGACGGCGAAACAGGGCGACGTGATCGCCATCATCGGCGGCAGCGGCTCCGGCAAATCCACCTTCCTGCGCTGTATCAACCTTCTGGAACTCCCGTCCGCCGGCAGCGTCAGCGTGCATGGCGAGAAGATCCGGATGAAACCCGACGGCCGAGGCGGCCTCGTGCCGGAGGACCGCCGGCAAGTCCAGCGCATCCGCAGCCAGCTCGGCATGGTCTTCCAAAGCTTTAATCTCTGGCAGCACATGACCATCCTCGAAAACGTCATCGAGGCGCCGATCCACGTGCTCGGCAAGCCGAAGGCCGAAGCGGTCGCCACCGCCGAAACGCTGCTCAAGCGCGTCGGCCTCTATGAGAAGCGCGACGCTTACCCGGCCTTTCTTTCCGGCGGCCAGCAGCAGCGCGCGGCGATCGCGCGGGCGCTCGCTATCCAACCGCTGGTCATGCTCTTCGACGAGCCGACCTCGGCGCTCGATCCTGAACTCGTCGGCGAAGTGCTTTCGGTCATCGGCGATCTCGCGCGCGAGAAGCGCACGATGATCCTGGTTACCCACGAGATGAAGTTCGCGCGCGACGTCGCCAACCACATCGTCTTCCTCCACAACGGCGTGATCGAGGAACAGGGCCCGCCAGAGGCCATCTTTGGTTCGCCGCGGTCGGAAAGGCTCAAGAAGTTCATCAGTTCCATTCACTGAATTCCGGAATGCTAAACAACCAAAAAGGGGAACAGCATGAAGAAGGCATTGAAAGTCCTGGCCGTTGCGACGGCAATCGCCGTCAGCGGCGGCGTCGCCGCTTCGGCCGAAGCGCTTAAGGTCGGCGTCGCCGCCGAGCCCTATCCGCCGTTCACGGCGCCCGACGCCAGCGGCAAATGGGAAGGCTGGGAAGTCGAGTTCATGAACGCGATGTGTGCCGAGGCGAAGCTCGAATGCGTGCTGACGCCGGTCGCCTGGGACGGCATCATCCCCGCGCTGACCTCGAAGAAGATCGACATGATCATCAGCTCGATGTCGATCACCGACGAACGCCTGAAAACGATCGATTTCTCGGACAAATACTACAACACCCCGACCGGCATCATCGGCACCAAGGGCGTCGACATCAAGCCGACGCCGGAAGGTCTCAACGGCAAGGCGCTCGGCGTCCAGGTCTCGACGGTCCACCAAGCCTATGCCGCCAAGCACTTCGCGCCGGCAGGCGTCGACGTCAAGGAATACCAGACGCAGGACGAAGCCAACAACGACCTCGCCGCCGGCCGCCTCGATGCCGTCCAGGCGGACGCCATCGCGCTGAAGGCTTTCCTTGCGACCGACCAGGGCAAGGAATGCTGCGACTACAAGGGCGACGTCGCCGAAGACGTTGCCGTGATCGGCCCGGGTGTGGGCGTCGGCCTGCGCAAGGGCGAAACCGAGCTCAAGGACAAGGTCAACACTGCGATCAAGGCGATCCGTGACAACGGAACCTTTGATACGTTCTCGAAGAAGTACTTCGACTTCGACATCTACGGCGATTAAGGCGCGATCGGCCGACGGCCCAGAGGTGCTGTGCCTTGTGTGCCTGAAAGGGGACGCGGGCGCAGCAGCCGCCGCCGGCTGGCGCCATCGGAGTACGACGCATGGCTGCGGATTCCCTCATCAATTGGGGCCTGCTCTCGCTCAACGCGCCCGGATGGGGCGGCGTGTTGCTGCAGGGCTTTTTCAACTCCATCCAGATCGCCGTCGGCGGCTTCACGCTCGGCCTGGCACTCGGCATCGGCGGCGCCTTCGGCAAGCTCTATGGCGGTCCGGTGCTGCGGGATCTGCTTGAATGCTACACCACGGTGGTGCGTGCGGTGCCGGAACTGGTGCTGATCCTGCTGCTCTATTACGCCGGCACCGATCTTCTCAATCAGGTGCTGGCGCTCTTTGCGATCGGCCCGGTCGACATCAGCGGCCTGATGGCCGGCATCTTCGTCATCGGCGTCGTCCAGGGGGCTTACTCGACCGAAGTCTTGCGTGGCGCGATCAAGGCGGTGCCCGCCGGACAGATCGAAGCGGCGCGGGCCTATGGCATGTCGCCGACCAAGGTCTTGAGGCGTATCACGCTGCCGGCGATGCTGCCCTATGCCATTCCCGGTCTTTCCAATCTCTGGTTGATCGCCACCAAGGACACCGCCCTTCTCGCTGTCGTTGGCTTCAGCGAGCTGACGCTGGTCACGCGCCAGGCGGCCGGCACGACCAAGGCATACCTGCTGTTCTTCCTTGCCGCCGGCGCGCTCTATCTGGCGCTGACACTCGTGTCCAACGTCTTCATCGGCATGCTCGAACGCCATGCCCGACGCGGCTTTGCGGTGCAGCGATGACCAACGAAACCACCCACGCCGTTGCCTTCACGCCCGAGGACCTGCCGACGGCTCGGAGCTTCTTCGTACCGCATCGCATCGTGATGATGCTGGTCTTCGCCGCCTTCGTCGTCGCCGTTGCCGTCTTCATGCGCTGGGACTGGCTGCCGCGTTATCTGCCTCGGCTTGGCTGGGGCATTCTCGTCAGCCTCGTGATGCTGTTCAGTACCGCGATCCTCGGCTTCCTGCTGGCGGTGCCGATCGGCCTCGTGCAGGTGACAGGCCCTTGGTTCCTGAAACTGCCGGCCAAGGTCTTCTGCACTGTCATTCGCGGCACGCCGCTGCTCCTGCAGCTCTGGCTGCTCTATTACGGGCTCGGCTCGCTGTTTCCGCAGTTTCCGGCGATCCGCCAGTCCTTCCTCTGGCCCTATTTGCGCGAGGCCTGGCCCTATGGCGTGGCGGCACTCACCGTCTCGTTTGCCGCCTATGAGGGCGAGGTCATGCGCGGCGCCTTTGCCGGCGTGCCGCCGGGCGAGCTGGAGGCGGCCAAAGCCTATGGCATGAGCCCCTGGACGATGTTCCGGCGCATCTGGCTGCCGCGCGCCATCCACCGGGCGCTGCCGACGCTGAACGGCGAAACAGTGCTGCAGCTCAAATCGACGCCGCTCGTTGCCACCGTGACCGTCGTCGACGTCTATGCAGTGATCTCCAAGGTCAGGCAGGAAACCTTCCTCACCTACGAGCCGCTGCTCCTGCTGGCGCTCATCTATATGTGCCTCACCGGCATTCTGGTGGTGGCCTTCCGCACATTCGAAAATCGCATCCCAACCCGTGGCGCCTGACATGAAGCTTTCCTCCTCGATCACCAACGCCATGCCGGAACTCGTTGCCATCCGCCACGATCTGCATGCCCATCCGGAACTTGGATTGGAGGAGAAGCGCACCTCCGCCTTCATCGCCAAGCATCTCGAAAGCCTCGGCTATGAAGTGACGACGGGTCTCGCCCAAACCGGCGTCGTCGGCACGCTCCGGAACGGCACGAGCGGGAGATCAATCGGCATTCGCGCCGATATCGATGCGCTGCCGATCCTGGAAGAAACCGGTCTCGACTATGCCAGCAAGACCGCAGGATTGATGCACGCCTGCGGTCACGACGGCCACACGACCATGCTGCTCGGCGCGGCGCGGGCGCTCGCCGAGCGGCGCAATTTCGACGGAACGATCCACCTGATCTTCCAGCCGGCCGAGGAGAACTTCGGCGGCGCCAAGATCATGATGGACGAGGGCCTGTTCGAGAAGTTCCCCTGCGACGCGGTGTTTGCGCTTCACAACGAGCCGGGCCTGCCCTTCGGCCGGTTTGCCCTCCGGGAAGGCCCGATCATGGCGGCCGTCGACGAGGCGCGCATCACCGTTCACGGCCGCGGCGGGCATGGCGCGGAACCGCAGGAGACGGCCGATCCGATCGTCTGCGGCGCCTCGATCATCATGGCGCTGCAGTCGATCGTCTCGCGCAACATCCACCCGATGGACCCCACTGTTGTCACCGTCGGCGCCTTCCATGCGGGTTCCGCCAGCAACATCATTCCTGAGCGTGCCGAGATCGTCGTCGGCATCCGCTCTTTCGAGCCTGATGTCCGCGACGAACTCGAACGGCGCATCCGCATGATCGCCGAAGCGCAGGCCGTGAGCTTCGGCATGCGCGCGACGGTCGACTACCAGCGCAGCTACGATGCGACGATCAACCACAAGGCCGAGACCGACTTCGTGCGCGATCTCGCAGTACGCTTTGCTGGTGCCGACAAGGTCGTCGATCTCGCCCGTCCCTTCATGGGCAGCGAGGATTTCGCCTATATGCTGCAGGAAAAGCCGGGGACCTATTTTTTCCTCGGCTCGAAAGTCAGCGACGACGACAAGCCGCTGCACCACCCGGCCTACAACTTCAACGACGACCTGCTGCCGATCGGCGCCGCCTTCTGGACCGAGCTTGCCGAAGCCTATCTCCCGGTCCGCTGACGCCGTCCCGGCAACCCTTTGATCGATTGCCGGTCGCCTGCTTCGCTCTCTGGTGAAACTCCGTCCAATATGCCGCAGCGCAACATTGCCGCAGTGTGACAACGTGGCGGACGCGCCGTCATTGACGTTTGGCAAATTTGGCGCAGATTCAAGCGCATGCTGAGAAGCCGGGGCCAACACCGAAAACGCCCCGACGGACGGCCAAGAAAAGTCCCCTGATCGACGATCGATCATGGGACGAATGATGCAGCAGCCAGAGCGATACGGCCACGCGTCAGCGACGCGCGTTGCCGTATGTCTGAAAGGATTGCGCCCGTGTTTGAGAGTTTCGATGCGACCCTGCTCGCTCGCTTCCAGTTTGCCTTCACCGTCTCCTTCCACATCATCTTCCCTGCTTTTTCCATCGGCCTTGCAAGCTACCTCGCGGTACTGGAAGGTTTGTGGCTCCTAAAGAAGGACGGGGTCTACCTCGAACTCTTCCACTTCTGGAAAACGATCTTCGCGGTCGCCTTCGGCATGGGTGTGGTCTCCGGCATCGTCATGTCCTACCAGTTCGGCACCAACTGGAGCGTCTTTTCCGACAAGGCCGGGCCGATCATCGGGCCGTTGATGGGCTACGAGGTGCTGACCGCCTTCTTCCTCGAAGCGGGCTTCCTCGGCGTCATGCTCTTCGGGCTCAACCGCGTTGGGCCAAAACTGCATTTCCTGGCCACAGTCATGGTCGCCATTGGCACGTTGATTTCGGCCACCTGGATTCTTTCCGCAAACTCCTGGATGCAGACGCCGGCCGGTTTCGCAATGAACGAAGCGGGCCAGTTCGTCCCGGTCGACTGGTGGGCGATCGTCTTCAACCCGTCCTTCCCCTATCGCCTCACCCATATGGTGCTTGCCGCCTACCTCACGACCGCCTTCGTCGTCGGCGCCTGCGGCGCCTGGCACCTCATCCGCAAGACGGCGCCGCGCCGCGCCCGCAAAATGTTCTCGATGGCGATGTGGATGGCGGCGATCGTCGCGCCCATCCAGATCTTTGCCGGCGACATGCACGGGCTGAACACGCTGGAGCACCAGCCGGCCAAGGTGATGGCGATGGAGGGCCACTACCAGAGCCATCCGGACGGAGCGCCGCTGATCCTCTTCGGCATCCCCAACTCGCCCGAAAAGCGCGTCGACTATGCGATCGAGGTTCCGAAGCTCTCCAGCCTGATCTTGAAGCACGACCTCAACGCGCCGCTCGCCGGTCTCGATACGATCCCGGAGGAGCTGCATCCGCCCGTCGGTATCGTGTTCTGGTCCTTCCGGGTGATGGTCGGACTCGGCTTTGCCATGCTCGGCATCGGGCTCTGGTCGCTCTGGTGTCGCTATCGCGGCACGCTCGACAGCAATGTCTGGCTGCACCGCGCGGCAGTCGTGATGGGCCCGGCCGGTTTCGTCGCCGTGCTCGCCGGCTGGGTCACCACCGAAGTCGGCCGCCAGCCCTACACCGTCTACGGCCACCTGCTGACAGCGAACTCGGTGGCGCCGATCGCAGCCCCTGCCGTCGCCGCCTCGCTGATCGCCTTCATCATCGTCTACTTCTTCGTCTTCGGCGCCGGTACCTTCTACATCCTGAGGCTGATGGCGCGATTGCCGCGCGATCCAATGCCGGATCTCGACGAAGGGCCGCTGCGAAGCTCCGGCATCATGCCCGGCCCCGCCATCGCCAGCACCAGCACTCATGGAGGTCGTCATGGAGTTTGATCTGCCGTTCATCTGGGCCGCCATCATCGCCTTTGCGGTGCTCGCCTATGTCATCCTCGACGGCTTCGACCTCGGCGTCGGCATCCTCTTTCCGTTCTTCCCGGAGAAGCACGACCGCGACGTGATGATGAATTCCGTCGCGCCGGTCTGGGACGGCAACGAAACCTGGCTGGTGCTCGGCGGCGGCGGTCTGATGGCGGTGTTTCCGCTCGCCTATGCGACGATCCTGCCGGCACTCTACGCCCCTGTTATCGCCATGGTCATCGGCCTCATCTTCCGCGGCGTCGCCTTCGAATATCGCTGGCGCACCAGGCGTGCCGAATATCTCTGGAACTGGGCGTTCTCGGGCGGCTCGATGCTCGCCGCCTTCGCGCAAGGCATAACTCTCGGCGCGCTCGTCCAGGGTATCCCCGTCGAGAACCGCGCCTATGTCGGCGGCTGGTGGGACTGGCTGACGCCCTTCTCGATCATGACCGGCGTCGCCGTCGTCGTCGGTTATGCCCTGCTCGGCTCCACCTGGCTGGTCATGAAGACCCATGGCGACCTCGCCGACCGCGCCCGCGACCTCGCGCTCAAGTGCTCGTTCGGCACCGTCGCCGCCATGGGCATCGTCAGTCTGTGGACTCCGTTCCTGGAGCCGCAATATCTGAAGCGCTGGTTCGGCTTTCCGACGGCGATCTTCAGCGTCATCGTGCCAGCCCTCGTTCTCGGTTGCCTGTATGCGCTGATCACAGGCATTCGCAACAGGCACGACAGCCGGCCGTTTCTTGCGGCGCTCGGCCTGTTCGTGCTCGGCTATGCCGGCATCGGCATCAGCTTCTACCCCTATATGGTGCCGCCATCGCTGACCATCTGGGATGCGGCGGCGCCTGAGGAGAGCCTGTCCTTCCTGCTCGCCGGCGCGCTGGTGCTGGTGCCGATCATCCTCGCCTATACCGGCTATTCCTATTGGGTGTTCCGCGGCAAGGTCGATCCGGAGGAGGGTTACCATTGACTGATGAAACCGGAACCGGCCGCAAGCTTCTCTGGTTCGTGGGCCTGTGGTGCGCCGGGGTGGCAGCCGTGACGATCGTCGGCCTCGCGATCAAGCTGATGATCGGAACGTGATCGATTCTCATAAGTTCGAGCGAGATGCGGGCGGAAAACCGCATACGCTTTTCCTCATCCCGCTCTAAAAAGCCTCGCTCAAGCTTGGCCGGCTAACTTCCCTCAACACGTCAGCAGGCGATCGCCGCAGACGGAGACAGGACCGCACCCTCCTCCCCTGCCCAGCGATCGCCTGCTGAGGTGACCACCGTCACCGGTCGCCTGCTGCGACCCTGTTGCCCCTTCTCATTGAGCTCATCGTTTGTTAGCAGTGCGCCGCAAGAGCGCTCCGCTTGCTGAGAGCCGAGGGACGCTCGAACACCTGGACCTGCGCTTGGCCGCGACGGCCATGCACCAGGCAATCGGACGAGACAGATGCAAAAGACCCCCGCGCAATGCACCACCATGGCCGATGTGCGTGCCGAAATCGACCGGCTCGACCAGGCGCTGATGACGCTGTTTGCCGAACGCTGGGGCTATATCGACCGGGCGGCCGAGATCAAACGGCCGCTGAAGCTGAAGGCCGATATTCCGGCGCGGGTGATGGAAGTGCGTGAGAACGCCCGCAAGAACGCCGCGAACTTCAACCTCGATCCGGATTTCTACGAGGATATCTGGGCGCGGCTGATTGGCCACGCAATTGCCCATGAGCAGAAGCTGCTCGGCGAAACCGGCGACGAATAGCGTCGCCGTCTTCGATCGCCCTTCCTGGCAGAAGTCAGCGCCCGAGGATGTAACCCTGCAAGCGGTGCGCGGCTTCCTTCACCTGGGCCGGGTCGCGCAGGAAGCAGGCGCGCATGAACAGCGAACCACCATCGCCAAAGGCGGTGCCGGGCGCCAGGCCGACGCCCGTCTTGTCGACGATATCGATCGCGGCCGCGCGCGAATCCGTGACGCCGTCGATTTTCAGGAACGCGTAGAGCGCTCCATCCGGCTTCAGCGTTTCCACCCGGTTGGTAGCGATCAGCGCGTCGCAGAAGACGTCACGGTTGCTGGTCGCCTTGGCGACATTCGCGTCCAGGAAGGCATCGCCCTCGTCAAGCGCCACGACGGCACCGCGCTGCATGAACTGGGCGACGCCTGACGTCGAATATTGCACCAGGTTCTCCAACACCTGACCCATCTCCGGCGGGGCGACGATCCAACCCACCCGCCAGCCGGTCATCGACCAGTTCTTCGAGAAGGAATTGACGAAGAGGATCCGGTCGCCCTCTTCCATGACATCGAGGAAGGACGGCGCGCGGGCGCCGGCATAATAATAGAGCGCGTAGATCTCGTCGGCGATGATCCACAGACCATGCTTGCGCGCCAGCGCCAGGATCGCGGCCAGTTCTTCCTTGGTCGCGGTCCATCCCGTCGGGTTCGACGGCGTGTTGATGAACAGTGCCCTGGTCTTCGGGCCGATCGCCGCTTCCAGTCGATCGAGATCGAGCTGCCACTTTCCGTGTTCAAAGCGCAGTTCGACGGAAACTGGACGGACGCCAGAGAGGTCAGCGGCAGCGGCAAAATTCGGCCAGGCCGGCGTCAGCAGCACCATCTCGTCTCCCGGCGAAGCGATCGCCTCGATCGAGAGCTTGATTGCCTGCATGCCGGAGCCGACGACGTAGAAATTTTCGGGCGAAAGGGCTTTCTGGAAACGCCGCTGATAGTAGCGCGACAGCGCCTCGCGCAGCGGCGGGATGCCGCGCTGCCAAGTGTAGAAGGTCTCGCCGGCGGAAAGCGCCTCGCGTGCCGCATCGCTGATAAAGGCCGGCGTCGGCAGGTCGCCTTCGCCGACCCAGAGCGGGATCAGGCCGTCGCGCCCGCGGGCATAGTTCACCACCTCGACGATGCCGCTTTCGGGCGCCGCAAGTGCGCGGGGGCTGATGGTGCTGAGGATGGTCATCGGCGGGCTCCGGAGGCACGACGGTCCCGCGCCGGATCGCCCGAGATCATCGTGAAAGATTCCAATGGATTAGAGCGGAAATGGACCGCTCCAGACTGCCCATCGCTTCTAGCCGCTTTCGCTTCTGCGATCACGCGACTTTATCTGACCGGTTTATCGATTTTTGTGATGTTTCGCGGCCCCGCCAGAACGGGCCGCGAGAAGCCTCAGGCGCGCTGTTTCAACAGGTCGCGGATTTCGGAGAGCAGAAGGATATCTTCCGGCGGTGGCGCGGCCGGTGCCTCGTCCTTCTTCTTCTCGATCGACGCGCGCATGCGGTTCACGGCCTTGATCATCAGGAAGATGATCCAGGCGAGGATCAGGAAGTTGATGAGCACGGTGATGAAGTTGCCATAGGCAAAGACAGCGCCCTGCTGACGGGCAGCGGCGAGAGACATCGCCGTGACGTTGGCCGACAGCGGTAGGAAGTAGTTGGAGAAGTCGAAACCACCACCGGTCAGCGCGCCGACGATGGGCATCACGAGGTCTTCGACGACCGACGTGACGATCTTGCTGAAGGCGGCGCCGATGATGACACCGACCGCGAGGTCCATCACGTTCCCGCGGGCAATAAACTCCTTGAACTCATTCAGCATACGTCTCTCCGTATCATCCCCGTTGAAAACGACCGCCGGCGCTGTCCCGCGCTGCAACCGTTTACGGAAACTAAACCAAAGCGGGCAGCGAGAAAACCTTTCTTTGCCTTTGGTCAAACCACGCCTGCCAAAAGAAGGATCAAACTCCCTTCCGCATCCGGCAGACCATTTTCTCTTGCAGCACCTTGGACTTAAGACTCATATGCCGGGCAATTCTCAACCTGGCGGACTTGTCCTATGCTTCGCGTCGGAGGAGTGAGGCATGCTTTCGGGTTCGGTCATCTTTGCCTCGGCCTTCGCCTATCTGCTGCTGCTGTTTGCAGTCGCGAGTTATGGCGACCGGCGGGCCAGGAGGAAAAGCGCTGCGCTGAAAGGCAGACCGCTCGTCTATGCGCTCAGCCTTGCGATCTATTGCACGTCCTGGACCTATTTCGGCGGCATCGGGCTTGCCGCCGAGCGCGGGCTCGAATTCACCGGCATCTACATCGGACCCATCCTGATGTTCACGCTGGGCATGCCGCTGATCCGCAAGATCATCCGCCTTGCCAAGACCGAGAAGCTGACCTCCGTCGCCGACTTCATCGCCGCGCGCTACGGTAAGAACCCGGCCGTGGCGGCGATCGTCGCGCTGATCTCGCTGGTCGGTGCCATCCCCTATATCGCATTGCAGCTCAAGGCGATTTCGAGCTCCGTCGCGGCGATGATCAACACCAGCGACTATGGCATCGGCGCGGGGCAGAGTTTCATCGACTTGCCCCTGCTCGTGACCCTGTTCCTCGCCTGCTTCGCCATCGTCTTCGGCACGCGCCATACGGACGCGACAGAACATCAGGACGGGCTGATCCTGGCGATCGCAATGGAATCGCTTGTCAAGCTCGTCGCCCTGGTTACTGCCGGCTTCTACATCGTCTTCGTCATCTTCAACGGCCCGGCGCATCTCTGGTCGCTGGCGGCAGAGAGCCCGGCGGTGCAATCCGCACTCTCCTATGAAACGCCGACGGCGCGCTGGATCCTGCTGATCGTCACCTCCGCCTTCGCGATTATCATGCTGCCCAGGCAGTTCCATGTGACCGTCGTCGAGAACCGCACCGAAGGGGAGTTGCGTACCGCCGGCATTCTCTTTCCGCTCTACCTGATCGGCATCAATCTCTTCGTGCTGCCGATCGCGATTGCCGGCCTCCTCACCTTCTCGGGCTCCGGCGATGCGGATCTTTACCTCTTGACTCTGCCACTCGCCAACGGCCTGCCGCTGCTGACGCTGATTACTTTCATTGGCGGCTTCTCGGCAGCAACGGCCATGGTGATCGTCGCCTCCGTGGCGCTGTCGATCATGATCTCCAACGACATCGTCATGCCGGTGTTCCTGCGCCGCAATCTCAGCCAGCGCGGCGGGCTTCAGGAGAACCTCGCGGGGACGCTGCTCAACATCCGCCGCTCGGCGATCTTCGTCGTGCTCCTGCTCGGCTACGGCTATTACCGCTCCGCCGATATCAGTGCCGGCCTTGCTTCGCTCGGGCTCCTCTCCTTCGTCGCCATCTCCCAGATGGCGCCGGCCATGCTCGGCGGTCTCATCTGGCGCCAGGCGAATGCGCGCGGCGCGATCACCGGCATGGTCTCCGGCTTTTTCGTCTGGGCCTATCTCCTGTTCCTGCCGAGCCTCGGCGGACCGGACAATTCCCAGGTCGCGGCAACGGTGCTGAGCTTCCTGCTGCCATTTACGGACCTCTTTTCGGGTCCCCGCGCCGACCCGTTGGTGAATGCCACGATGCTGAGCCTGCTCGTGAACTGCAGCGCCTATGTGCTCGGCTCGCTGACCCGGACGCCCAAGCCGATCGAGCGCTTTCAGGCCGGCATCTTCATCACCCGGCGGTCGCGCACCGAAGGCACGTTCCGCGGCCGCAAGACCAAGGTCACGGTGCGCGATCTCAAGGCGACGATCGGCCGCTACATGGGCACCGAGCGCATGCAGCGCTCGTTCCACACCTATGAGCGCCAATCCGGCCGCTGGCTGGACGACAATGCGCCGGCGGACATGGCAGTCGTGCATTTTTCCGAGCAGTTGCTCGGCAGTGCCATCGGCTCGTCGTCGGCGCGGCTCGTGCTTTCCCTCGTCCTGCAGCGCGGCGACGACACGTCGTCGGACACAGCCTGGCTGCTCGACCAGGCGAGCGAGGCGCTGCAATACAATCAGGATATGCTGCAGACCGCGCTCTCGCAGATGGACCAGGGCATCGCCGTCTTCGACAACGCCAACAACCTGATCATCTGGAACCGGCGCTTCCGCCAGCTTCTCGATCTGCCCGAGGCGGCCGGCCAGGTGGGCTTCCCGCTCGCCGATATCGTTTCGATCCTCACCAAGCGCGGCGATATCCGCAAGGATCAGGAAAAGGGATTGATCGCCAACTTCCTGACGCTGGACAAGCCCTTCCTGCTCGAACTTGGCAATGGCGAGCGCATCATCGAAGTGCGAACCAATGCCATGCCCGACAAGGGCATCGTCACCACCTATACCGACATCACCCAGCGCGTTGCCGCCGACATGGCACTGAAGCAGGCGAACGAAACGCTGGAACTGCGCGTCGAGGAACGCACCGGCGAACTCACCCGCGTGAACCGGGAACTCGCCGAAGCGCGGGCGGCCGCGGAAGAGGCCAATATCGGCAAGACGCGGTTCTTCGCCGCCGCCGGCCACGATATTCTGCAGCCGCTCAATGCCGCCCGTCTCTACTCGTCCTCGCTGGTCGAGCGGCTGGGCGATTCCGACAACAGCACGCTCGTTGAGAACATCGATTCCTCGCTGGAATCGGTCGAGGCCATTCTTGGCGCCGTGCTCGATATTTCGCGCCTCGACACCGGCGCAATGAAGCCGCGGCTGCAATCCGTCCCGCTCAACGACCTGCTCCGCCGCATCGAGACCGACTTCGCGCCGATCGCGCGCGCCAAGGATCTCGACCTGGTGGTCATGCCGACCTCGCTGGTCGTGCGCAGCGATCCGAACCTTTTGCGCCGCGTGGTGCAGAACCTCGTTTCCAACGCGATCAAGTATACGCTCACCGGCAAGGTGCTGGTCGGCGTGCGCAGACATGGCGCGATGGCGACGATCGAGGTGCTCGATTCCGGCATCGGCATTCCGTCGTCGAAGTTCCGGACGGTCTTCAAGGAATTCGCACGGCTCGACGAGGGCGCGCGCACCGCTTCCGGGCTCGGCCTCGGTCTTTCGATCGTCGATCGCATCTCGCGCGTACTCAACCATCCGGTCAGCCTGCAATCGACACCGGGCAAAGGCACCGGGTTCAAGGTGACGCTGCCGCTGGACGTAAGCGCCGGCGAACCGGTCGCGGTCCGCCCAGTTGTCCACAACAAGGCGAGCGAGGCGCTCAACGGCTTGCGCGTGCTTTGCATCGACAACGAACCGCGCATCCTCGAGGGCATGAAAGTGCTGCTTTCGGGCTGGGGCTGCGTCGTCAGCACGGCGGAATCGGTTGCCGCCTGTGCCGAGATGACGGGAGAGCCGGCCGAGAAACCGCACGCGATCATCGCCGACTATCATCTCGACGACGGCACTGGCATCGAGGCAATTGCGAAGATCCGGCTTTCCGCCGGCGAGGCGATCCCAGCCCTGCTGGTGACGGCGGACCGCTCGCCGGAAGTGCGCGCCGCGGCCGAGCGCGATGGCGTTTCGATCCAGAACAAGCCGGTGCGGCCGGCAGCGATGCGGGCGTGGCTGACGCAGCTTTCGACGGCGGCGCGAACGGCTGCGGAGTGAGCGGCTTCGGCGTTGCGGCAACGCGCCTGCGATAGACGAATGCTGCTGCAGTGCTCGATTGACCGCCTCAGGCGGCGGCGACGGTGCCGATCTTCGAAAGCTGGATCACTGCCTGGGTGCGGCTGTCGACATTGAGCTTCAACAGGATCGCCGAGACATGCGCCTTGATGGTCGCCTCGGAGACGCCGAGCTCATAGGCGATCTGCTTGTTGAGCAGGCCTTCGCCCAGCATGCTGAGGACGCGTGATTGTTGCGGCGTCAGCGTCCGGAGCCGCTGGAGCAGATCGGCGACTTCCGGTTCGTATTCCTGCGCCTGGTCATAACCCGCCGGCACGAAGACCTCGCCAGCCATGACCTTCTCGATGCCCTCGCGAATCTCTTCGATACCGGCCGACTTTGAGAGGAAGCCGGACGCGCCGAGGTCGAGCGCGCGGTGGATCGTCGCCGGATCGTCATGGGCGGAAACCACCATGACCGGCAGGCTCGGAAACTCGGCCCGAAGTGCAATCAGGCCGGAAAGGCCGCTGACGCCAGGCATGGTCAGGTCCAGAAGAAGGAGATCGGCATCCGGGTAATCGGCTGCAGTCTTGCGCGCGGCGGCGAAATCAGCTGCCTCGACGATGGCGGGCGCGCCGTCCATCCCGCTCAGGGCCTGGCGCATGGCGCCACGAAACAGCGGGTGATCGTCCGCGATGATGATGGTCATGTCCGGCGTCATGTCGCTCCCTCCCAAGAGCCCGGTCTGCGACCTGCGCGCCTCCACGCGCCGATCCGCATCCCGCATGGCCGTTCCGGCGTCTCAGGTCTTCTGCGGCTCCGTCGCGGGGTCGCTGCCTTCGAGATCCTTCACGATATCCATGAACTTACGCATCATTCTTTCCATGATGCCCATTGTCCGGTCAATCTCTTCGTCGGTCGGAAGGTTCGGTTTCGCGACGCTTTCACCGGATTTAACGGCCTTTTCCAAGGTCTCTACCCGTTTGGTCAAAAGCTCGATCTCCAGCTCGAGCGCGGAGCGTTCGTCGGCTGCCATGCGGCAGACGAGCTCGCCGCTCCTTTCCTGGCAGAGCGACACTTCGCCGGTTTGCGTGTCGAGCCGGGCAATGCCGGTCTCGGATTTCTGCATGCTGTAGCGGCCGGGCGCCGGATCCTGCGCCGAGGCGATGCCGGCGAATGCCAGGCCGGCTCCGATCAGAAGTGCGACTGTAGCTTTTCTCATGACGTCCTCTCCGTTGCGGTCCTTGCCAGATGACGCCCGGCACATGAACGGGAAGAGCGAAATCGATCTTCACCAAGGATTATGCGCGAATCGACGTCCTTCTGCGATGGACAATCGCTGATATTTGCGGCAAGGCCACGACAGAAGATTACGGGGGCAGACGGGCACAATGGGTTCCATCATCTACAAGATCGTTCCGGCCTCGCTGTGGCAGGAAGCCAAGCTCAGCGGACGCTTCGACGGCGCACCCGTCGACCTTGCTGACGGCTTCATCCATTTCTCCACCGCCGAACAGGCCGTGGAGACGGCAGCGCGGCATTTCGAGGGACAGGAAGGCCTGCTTTTGGTCGCTGTCGACGGCGACGCGCTCGGCGTGGAACTGGTCTACGAACCCTCGCGCGGCGGCGCCCTCTTCCCGCATCTCTATGCACCCCTCTTCCTCTCCGCCGTGGTCTGGGAAAAGCCCCTGCCGCTTGGCGCCGATGGCTCGCATATCTTCCCGGAACTTGACGCATGAATCCGCTTACCAATCTCGCCCGCCGCGGCCTCTTCCTGTTCGATCCTGAGGCCGCGCACGGCCTGTCGATCAAGGCGCTGAAGACCGGGCTCGTGCCCAGCTGTCCTTCCAAGGCCGACAAGCGTCTTTCCCAGACGGTCGCCGGCATCGAGTTCCCAAACCCGATCGGCATGGCGGCCGGCTATGACAAGAACGCCGAGGTGCCGGAAGCGCTCCTGAAGATCGGTTTTGGTTTCACCGAAATCGGCACCGTCACGCCGAAACCGCAGTCCGGCAACGACAAGCCGCGCATTTTCCGGCTGGTCGAGGACGAGGCCGTCATCAATCGCCTCGGCTTCAACAACGAGGGTCATGGCGCGGCGCTGGCGCGGCTCAAGGCCTGCTCGCGCGCTGCGCTGATCGGCGTCAATATCGGCGCCAACAAGGACAGTGCCGACCGCGTTGCCGACTATGTGAACGGCATTCACGCCTTCTATTCGGTCGCCCGTTATTTCACCGCCAACATCTCCTCGCCGAACACGCCGGGCCTGCGCGACCTGCAGGCGCGCGCGAGCCTCGCCACTCTGCTGTCCGCCGTGCTCGCCGCTCGCGACGAGGAAGCCCGCCGTAGCAACCGGTACGTTCCGGTGTTCCTCAAGATCGCGCCCGATCTGACGGAAGAGGGCATGGACGACATCGCAGCCGAAGTTCTCGCCCACAATCTCGACGGCCTGATCGTCTCCAACACGACGCTTTCGCGCGAAGGCTTGAAGGACCAGAACCAGGCGAAGGAAGCTGGCGGCCTCTCCGGCAAGCCGCTCTTCGAGAAGTCGACGGCGGTGCTTGCCCGCATGCGCAAGCGCGTCGGACCAAATCTGCCGATCATCGGTGTCGGTGGCGTCAGTTCGGCCGAGACCGCGGCAGAAAAAATCCGCGCCGGCGCCGATCTGGTCCAGCTCTATTCCTGCATGGTCTATGAAGGCCCTGCGCTCCCCGGCCGCATCGTGCGTGGCCTTTCCGATCTCTGCGACCGTGAGCGGATCAGCTCGATCCGCGATATCAGAGACAGCCGCCTCGACTACTGGGCCGGCCGGAAGGTCTGACGCGCCTTCGCGGAAATTCTCGAAAGCAGGAACAGGCCGCGCAGCAACAGGAAGAGGTTGAGGCCGGCCCAAAGCCCGTGATTGCCGAAGACGGGCACGAGCACAGCCAGCGCCGCCGCGTAGCCGACAAAGGCCGCGACCATCATGTTGCGCATCTCGCGCGACCAGGTGGCGCCGATGAAGACGCCATCCATCAGGAAGGCGAGTGCGCCGGTGGTCGCAGTGACAGCCGCCCAGGGCAGATACTCGTAAGCGGCCGCGCGGACATCGGCCGCCGTCGTCAACAGATTGATGAGCCGATCGCCGAAAAGCAGGAGGACGATGGTGGTGACCAAGGCGAGCCCCAGCGACCAGGCGGCCGTCAGGCGTAGCGCGCGATCGAAGGCTGGGCGGTAGCAGGCACCGATCGAACGGCCGATCAATTGCTCGGCGGCGTTGGCGAGGCCGTCGAGATAGTAGCCGGCGACCAGGAAGATCGTCATCAACACCGCGTTTGCCGCAAGCGTCACCGGCCCAAAGGCCGTGCCGATGCGCGTCATCAGCGTGAAGGCAGCGAGCAGCACGAAGGAGCGGATCATGATGTCGCGGTTGAGGCCGAAGAGCGGCTTCAATCGTTCGCGATCGAAGATCAGCGCCCAGCTCGGCGCATCCTTGCGGTCGAAACGGCCATAGACGATCGCAAAGCCGGCAAGCGCCCCGATCACCTCGCCGGTGACGGTGGCAAGCGCGACCCCCATCACGCCCCAGCCAAGGACTAGACCGAGCAGGATCGACAGCACAATGTTGATGCCATTGATCAGCGTCTGCAGCATCAGACCGATGGTGCCTTCGCCGCGGCCAAGCACGAAGCCGAGGATGGCGTAGTTCGCAAGGGCTGCCGGTGCCGAAATGATACGACAGAGAAAGTAGGTGCTGGTGACGGCCGCCACCTCCGGCTCAGGTCCCATCAGCCAGAGGCCGCCGGATAGCAGAAGAGGCGAAATGAGAACGCTGACCGTGCCGCAGACAAGCGCGATCGTAAGCGACCGCCAGAACACCGCCTGCTGCTCACGTCTGTCACCACGGCCATAGGCCTGAGCAACGAGGCCGGTCGTGCCGGCGCGCAGGAAATTGAAGGTGGTAAAGATCAGGTCGAATATGATGGCGCCGATCGCGAGCCCCGCGAGCAGCGTCGCCTGCCCCATGCGGCCGATAACAGCCGTATCAACCAGACCCAGCAAGGGCGTCGTCAGGAAGCCGAGCGTCATCGGCAGCGCAATCGCCAGGATCAGCCGATGGGTGACGTGAAAGGCGCCGGCGGGATCGTTCGGCGAGGCGGGAGAGGCGGTCATCGAACGGTCCGGGCGTTATAGGTGAGTGACGACCGTTTTAGGGAAAGTGCATGGGAGGATGCAAGGGACCATGCGCTGTTCAGCGGCGATGAGTGCGTATCTAAGTCTGTGCCTGCCAAAGCCCTCACCCTGGCCCTCTCCCCGCAGGCGGGGAGAGGGGACGCGCGCAAGCTGAAGCGCCACATCCTGAGCTACCGTCGGCGACAGCTTCAAGCATGGAAATTGCGGGTACGAGCGGGGGCGGCAAGCTGCCTTCTCCCCGCCTGCGGGGAAGGTCCCGGCAGGGGGATGAGGGGCAAAGGTCTAAAGGGATCGGCTGCTAAGCCGGATCAGGCCGACAGCACCATCGCCCAGAACGGGCGATTGTTGGAGGCGGCGTTCTGAGCGACGGCAACGCCGAGGCCGCGATAGTTACCGAGCATGTTTTCCAGATGCTTGGGCGACTTGTACCAGGCATCATAGGCGCGTTCGGCGTCGTCCTGGCCCATGGCGATGTTTTCGGCTGCCGGAAGCGTCACGCCCTGGCCCTTCATGCGGTCGTAGAAACTGTCGTTCCAGCCGATCAGATGCTGCATCTTGCCGACCTTGGCCATTCGGGCGGCCTGGTTCATCGCGGCGACCGAGGCCGCGTGGTCCGCCACAAGCTGGGTCAGCCCCTTGCCCTTGCGCAGCTTGTTGACGTAGCCGAGGCTCGCCTCGGTCTGGTCGCTGCCAGTGCCGCTTTCAGGCGTCAGCAGTTGGGACGTCGTGCAACCGGCAAGCGCGCCGAGCGAGAGGATGGCGGTTGCACGCAGCAGGCCGCGGCGTTCGATCAAGAGAAACCGGTCGTGCATCATCAGCGCCGGTAGCTCATAACACGCAGGATCACGAAGGCCGGAACGACGATCGCCGCACCGAGCAGCAGATAGTCGCCCACCCGGCCAAGTGCGGCAAAGCCGGTGTACCAGAGGTCGAGCAGGAAGTTGCGGACCGCGAAGTAGATATCGGTCGGATACCAGCCGAACATCGTCATGACGAAGCCGACGAGGATCGACACCACGACGAGCTTGACCAGCACGCGCAGCGGCGAGTCACCCAAAAATCTGTTCATTCCGTCCGACATCCGCGAACTTCTCCTGTTTGTCTTCACATAAGCCGCGATCGGCAGCGTCGCAAGTCGGCCAGACCTTGCACAGCGCCCAAGCGCTCGGTTTCAGCCAGATTCCGCTTGTGTTTTGCAGCATCCGGCGTCAGAAGCGCTGATCGCAACCGATATCTCACATTGATGACGCTCAACCAGCTCTCCTCCGGCGACCTGATCGCCGACCGCCGCGCCGACTACGCAAAAATGCTTGCCGAGGGCGGCGAGCCCGGAAGCGCTGCCGAACTCATGGCACAGGCGCTGGAACGGGCGCCGGACTGGGCAGCCGGCTGGTTTCGGCTCGCGGACTATGAGGAAAAATCGGGCCGGAAAGAGGCGGCGATCGACGCGCTCAGAAAAACCCTGGCGCTGAGCCCGCGGGACATCTTCGGCGCCGGCCTGAAGCTGGCGCTTCTCGGTGCCGCCGCGGTGCCCGAACAGCCGCCGAGCCTCTATGTCGAGCGCCTGTTCGACGACTATGCCGATCGCTTCGACCAGGCGCTGGTGGAAAAGCTCGGCTACACGGTGCCGCAAAAGCTCGCGGCGCTGATCCAAAGCCACACCGGGGGCCTCATCTTCGAGCATGTGACGGATCTCGGCTGCGGCACCGGCCTCTTCGGCGAGCGCATCCGGGATCAGGCGCAATTCCTTGAAGGTTTCGACATCTCCATCAACATGCTCGCCAAGGCCGAGGCGAAATCCACCTACGATCGGCTGGCACGCGCCGATCTTTCGCTTCCGCCGGAAGCTTCCGGCATCTTCGGCAACTTCGCGTCCGCCCGCGCCGATCTCGTCAGCGCCGCCGATGTGCTCATGTATCTCGGCAATCTCGACAGCGTCTTCGACATCACGCTCCGACTGCTGGCCGCCGATGGCTACTTCGCCTTTTCCGTCGAGGATGCGGGCGATGGCGTGGATTTTCTGCTGCGCCCCTCGCTGCGCTACGCCCATAGCGAAGCCTATATTCGCGGCCTCTGCACGGCGCACGGGCTGAAGCTGCTGGCCATCGAGCGTACCGTCATCCGCATGGATGCCGGTGAACCGGTTTTCGGCATCCTGTTTCTGGCGCGCAAGCCTGCATAAAACGCAAGGCAGAGTCGCAAAAATAAGTCAGCATTACTGACATATTTTTCTTGAATATTGTTGTGCGTTGCAGCATTGCTGCGGCCATCGCAATCGAGGTTTTGCCATGGCTCAGATCAGCAGCGTTTTCGGTCTCTGGAACACCAGCCCGACCCGGCATACGGCGGTCGAGGACCTGCAGGGCATCTTCACCGGCAGCCTGATCGCCGCACTCGGCCTCTATTTTCTCGCAAGCGCCGGTCTGCTCACCGGCAGCACAGCGGGCGTCGCCTTCCTGCTGCACTATGCGTTCGGCATCAATTTCGGTCTTGCCTTCTTCCTGCTCAACCTGCCGTTCTTCTACCTGTCGCTGAAGCGGCTCGGCCCCGCCTTCACGGTCAAGACCTTCATCGCCATCGGCCTCACCTCGTTCCTGACCGACATCCAGTCGCGCCTCTTCCAGATCGGCACGATCCAGCCGGCCTGGGCAGCGCTGCTTGGCGGCCTGCTGCTCGGTTATGGCTTGCTCGCGCTCTATCGCCACCGCGCCAGCCTTGGCGGCGTCGGCATTCTCGGCATCTACCTGCAGGAGCGCTTCGGCATTCGCGCCGGCCTCGTGCAGCTTGCGATCGACATGGTCGTGCTCGTCGCCGCCTTTGGGGTGACGACGCCCACGGTGGTCGCCTGGTCGGTGCTCGGCGCGGTCGTGCTCAACCTGTTTGTGGCCATCAACCACCGCGCCGATCGTTACATCGCACTCTAGATCAGTCCAGTCGTCACGCGGAAACGATTGCTCGGCCGTCTCATGCGACCCTTTGCCGGTGCGTCGACCGGATGCGAGGAGCAGAAGCCGACGGCGATCCGGTTTCGAACAGGAGCCAAGGTACCGCCCGGCGGCAGGTCTTCCGGGCTTCTCTTTTGGCAGATTTGATCTACCTTTGTTCTCCGTGAACAGGATCGATTCCAGAGAACCGCAGGGCGATGCCCTGACTTTGCCCGCCCCCTTTCTGCGCTGGTTCGGCGAGAAGGGCTGGCGGCCGCGCGCCCACCAGCTCGAGCTCCTGGCACGCGCCGAAGCCGGGGAAAGCACGCTGCTGATCGCACCGACAGGTGCCGGCAAGACGCTTGCCGGCTTTCTGCCGTCGCTGGTCGACCTCACCCGCCGCGGCAAGATCCCGCCCGGCTCGGCCTTCGTCGGCATCCATACGCTCTACATCTCGCCTTTGAAGGCGCTCGCGGTCGATATCGAGCGCAACCTGATGAAACCGGTCGGCGAGATGGGATTGCCGGTGCGCGTCGAAAACCGCACCGGCGACACGCCGACCGCCAAGCGCCAGCGGCAGAAGCTCAATCCGCCGGACATATTGCTGACGACGCCGGAGCAGCTGGCGCTGCTGCTT
The DNA here is from genome assembly GCF_900103435.1 of Sinorhizobium sp. NFACC03. Lineage (NCBI taxonomy): Bacteria > Pseudomonadati > Pseudomonadota > Alphaproteobacteria > Hyphomicrobiales > Rhizobiaceae > Sinorhizobium > Sinorhizobium sp. NFACC03. The sequence continues at coordinate 109,568 of NZ_FMXF01000001.1, read as the reverse complement.
GCCAATGGTGAGGCGACGCGCTTCTTCAAGGACCTGCGCTACGTCGTCTTCGACGAGTTGCACTCGCTGGTCACCTCGAAGCGCGGCCATCTCCTCTCCCTCGGCCTGGCGCGGCTTCGCCGCCTCGCACCGCGGCTGCAGACGATCGGGCTCTCGGCGACGGTTTCCGATCCCATGGACCTGCAGCGCTGGCTGGCGCCACAGGTGCCGGACGCAAACAACCATTCCGGCCTCGTCCAGGTCCAGGGTGGCGCCAAGCCGCAAATCTCCATTCTCAAGACGGAAGAGCACGTGCCCTGGGCGGGGCACTCGGCGCGCTACGCCATTGCCGATGTCTACGCCGCGATCAAGGAGCACGGCACCACCCTGCTCTTCGTCAACACTCGCAGCCAGGCGGAGCTGCTCTTCCAGGAACTCTGGACGATCAACGACGACAATCTGCCGATCGCGCTGCATCACGGTTCGCTCGATGTCGCCCAGCGCCGCAAGGTCGAGGCGGCGATGGCCGAGAACCGGCTGCGCGCCGTCGTCGCCACATCGACGCTCGACCTCGGCATCGACTGGGGCGACGTCGATCTCGTCGTGCATGTCGGTGCGCCGAAAGGCGCGAGCCGCCTCGCCCAGCGCATCGGCCGCGCCAACCACCGTATGGACGAACCCTCGAAGGCGATCCTGGTGCCGGCCAACCGCTTCGAGGTGATGGAATGCCAGGCGGCGCTCGACGCCAACTATATCGGCGCGCAGGACACGCCGCCGGTCGGCAAGGGCGCGCTCGACGTGCTCGCCCAGCACGTGCTCGGCATGGCCTGTGCCGCGCCTTTCGACCCGCTGTCGCTTTACGACGAGATCACCAGTGCCTCGCCCTACACGACGCTCGCCTGGGAGACCTTCGAGCGGGTGATCGATTTTGTGGCAACAGGCGGCTACGCGCTGAAAACCTATGAACGCTATGCCCGGATCCGCAAGACCAAGGACGGGCTCTACCGCGTCTCCAATCCGCTGGTAGCGCAACAATACCGCCTGAACGTCGGCACCATCGTCGAGTCGCCGATGCTGAACGTGCGCATGGTCAAGCGCAACCAGCGCGGCTCGCTCGGCCGCGGCGGCATGCCGCTCGGCAAGGTCGAGGAGTATTTCCTCGAAATGCTGTCCCAGGGCGACACCTTCATGTTCTCCGGCAAGGTGCTGCGCTTCGAGGGCATCCGCGAAAACGAATGTCTCGTCAGCCAGGCCTTTACCTTCGATCCGAAGGTGCCGAGCTATGCCGGCGGCAAGTTTCCGCTCTCGACCTACCTGGCCGAGCAGGTTCGCAGGATGATCGCCGATCCGGCGCGCCGGGCGGCACTACCGGAACAGGTGCGCGACTGGCTCTCGCTACAGAAGGACGTCTCGATGCTGCCGCGCGAGGACGAGCTTCTGATCGAGACCTTCCCGCGCGGCAGCCGCCACTACATGGTCATCTACGCCTTCGAAGGACGACTGACGCACCAGACGCTCGGCATGCTTTTGACCCGCAGGCTCGACCGCGCCGGCTTGAAGCCGCTCGGCTTCGTCGCGACGGATTACTCGCTGGCGGTCTGGGCGCTCGACGACCTCGGCGCCACCTTCAAGCTCAAGCGCGGCGCGCTTGCCGAGCTGTTCGCCGAAGACATGCTCGGCGATGACCTCGAAGCCTGGCTGAACGAGTCCTTTCTTCTGAAACGCACCTTCCGCAACTGCGCCGTCATCGCCGGCCTCATCGACCAGCGTCACCCCGGCAAGGAGAAGACCGGTCGGCAGGTGACGGTCTCGGCCGACCTCATATACGACGTATTGCACGCGCACGAGCCGGATCACCTGCTGCTCGAAGCGACCCGCAACGATGCGGCAACGGGGCTTTTGGACATCGCTCGGCTCGGGGATATGCTGAAGCGAATCAAGGGCCACATCACCCACAGGCGTCTCGACCGGATCTCGCCGCTGGCGGTGCCTGTGATGCTGGAGATCGGCAAGGAAATGATCCAGGGCGAAGCGCAGGACTTCCTGCTTTCGGAGGCCGCCGACGACTTGATCCACGAGGCGATGGGTGGTCTGGATGTGGATTGATAGGAAAATGGCTTTGAGAACGAGCAGTCTAACGAATTGGGCCGGTCACTTCCGTCTCGACAGTCAGTCGCGTGCGGGATCGTGACCATGCACCGCCTCGCCCACGCCCTATCAGCTCAGACGACTGCCCCCCTCCTCCACGCCCAGACGATCGTGAACGGCGTCGTCGCGATCTGCGATCCGCTCGGCAGTCTCTACCTGCCCGAGACCGGCACGCTCGTGGTTTCCGACCTGCATCTGGAAAAGGGTTCGGCGTTCGCCCGCCGCGGCATGCTTTTGCCGCCCTATGACACGCTTGCGACGCTGCGCGTGCTGGAGGCGGCGATCGTGCGCCACGACCCGAAACTCGTCATCAGCCTCGGCGACAATTTTCACGATCGTGTCGGTTCGGCCGTGATGCCGGACGCCTTCCGGCACATGATCGCGGCGATGGCGCTCGGGCGCGAGTGGGTCTGGATCAACGGCAATCACGATCCGGATGGCGCCTTCGGGCTCCCGGGCGCCTCGATGGACGAGCTCAACCATGCGGGTCTTGCCTTCCGGCACGAGCCCAAGCGCGGCGATGCCGTTGGCGAGATCGCCGGGCATCTGCATCCGGCGGCAACGGTGGTGAGACGCGAAAGGGCCGTGCGCCGCGCCTGCTTTGCGACGGATGGCACGCGCATGTTGATGCCCGCCTTCGGGGTCACGACCGGCGGGCTAGATCTGCGACACCGGGCCATGACCGGCCTCTTCGACCGCAGCAGGCTGGTCGCCCACATGCTCGGTCGCGACCGGATCTATTCGGTCCGGTTTGCCAATCTGATTGCCTGACGCTTGGGGAAGGCGTGCGGTTCCGTCCGCACACCGCCGACCCCGTGATCAGAACGCGTTGAAGGTCAGCGTCGTCAACGAGCGCGAGATACCCGGCACCGTGGCAATGTTGTCGTTGATGAACTTGCCGATGTCCTGGCCTTCCTCGATGTAGACCTTGATGATCAGGTCGTAGTCGCCGCTGGTCGAGTACATTTCCGAAACGATTTCCTTGCGGTAGATCTCGTCAGCGACCTCGTAGGTCTTGCCGGGAGCGCACTGCAACTGGACAAAAATCGGTTTCATCGAGCTTCCTCTGTCTGTGTGGCGTCGCTTGCCGCTACTAGCGCAAGCATCGCCTTCTCGAACTTCAGCGCGCGTTCGGCGCGGCGTGTTCAGATCAACATGTTCGAGATGCCTGGGTATTTTATCCCTACAGCATCCTGCTGCCCTTTCTTTAAACGCACGCTGGGCAAAAGAAAACGCAGGGTAAGCTCCTGGCCCAACTATTCCTTGCGGAAGATCACGCTGGCACCCCAGCCGGTGATGACTGCGAGCAGCACGGCGACGAGACCGTAGAAGAGCGGTTGCTGATGCGCTGCCTGGGTAATGAACTGTTCCAGGCCAGTCTTGACGACACGCAACGGCAGCGCCTTGGCGGCGACGAAGACGCCGTCGCGAAAGAGGTAGGCGCGCACCACGTGGACGCCGTTCGGCACGTTCGCCGGCAGGCGCACCGACGCCTTGAACAGGCTCGCGCTGATAAACTGCACGCCGCCCGGATCGCGCTCGTAGACGCCGCTCGTTTCGCGGATGCGGCGAAAGGCGTTGCGGAACTCGCCGAGATTGCTGCCGTCGCCGACGAAGCCGAGCGGCACCAGCCGCATGTGGTCGACGCCGATGCCCATATTGCCCATCTCGCCGGGCGGCGCGATCGTTTCGATGTCGCGCGTGCTTGACAGCGAATAGGATTCCGGCACCAGCTCGAAGGTCATCGACCGCGTGTTTACCCAGATGCCGAAGACGCGCTCCTTCTTGCGCACCGTCGCATTGTCCTTGGGGCCTTCGAGGGACACGATGATGTTGTACCTGCCCTGGGCCAGCAGTCCCTGGTCGAAACCATCGACGGCGCCGAAGATCGTCAGATCCGCGCCGCGGAAATCCGAGGTGATGGCAATCTCGTCGGTGGAGATGCCGATCTCCAGCTTCTCGGTGAAATCGGCGTTCTCGTCCTGCAGTGCCGCATGGGTCGGAGCGGCGACGGCGAGTGCCAGAAGGGCGAGAGCTGTGCGCGCGAACCGGATCATCAGAAGCCGAGCCCCGCTGATACTACCGAATAGATATCCTTCGGCGGAATGACGAGCTCGATCGCCAGACGAATGCCGACGGCAAGGACGAGCAACGCCAAGAGCGCTCGCAATTGTTCGCCGCGCAGCTTCTGGCCGACGCGCACGCCGTATTGCGCGCCGATGACGCCGGCGATCATCAGGACGAAGGCGAGTACGATATCGACGGTATAGTTGGTCGACGCCTGGACGATGACCGTATAGGCCGAGACGAAGACGATCTGGAACAGCGACGTGCCGACGACGACGTTGGTCGGGATGCGCAGGAGATAGATCATTGCCGGCACCATGATGAAGCCGCCGCCGACGCCCATGATCGAGGTCAGGATACCGATGCAGAAGCCGAGGAAGGCAACCGGAATGACGCTGAGATAGATCTTCGACTTCTTGAAACGCATCTTCAACGGCAGGCCGTGCACCCAATTGTGCTGGCCGGGGCGACGCAGGGTCGTCGCCTCGTTCTTGGCGGCCTTGCGCATGGCGACGATGCTTTCCCAAAGCATCAGACCGCCGACAGTGCCGAGCAGCACGACGTAGAGCAGCGAGATCACCAGATCGAGCTGGCCGAGGCGGCGCAGCAGCGAAAACAGCCAGACGCCGACCGTCGCGCCCACGAGGCCACCGCAGAGCAACACCGTGCCGAGCTTGATATCGATGGTGCCGCGCCGAAAATGCGTGATCGCGCCGGATATCGACGAGGCAACCACCTGGTTGGCGCCGGTCGCCACCGCCACGACAGGCGGAATATTGTAGAAGATCAGGAGCGGCGTGATCAGGAAACCACCGCCAACGCCGAACATGCCGGAAAGAAAGCCGACGGCCGCGCCCATACCGAGAATGATGAGTATGTTCACCGACAACTCTGCGATGGGCAGATAAATCGTCACGCCGGGTCCTCGATATGCCAACGGCCCGCAATGCGGGCAAACCGGTTAGTGTGGCAAGCAATTCACCACGAATGAGGGATTATTCGAAAGGCCGGCACCTCTCCCGAGGGCGAGGCGGCTTCCGTCATGCACTCCTGCAGCGTTGCGCTTCCGCCAGGACATGCCAAGGTCACAACCGGACCTTGATTGCTGCATCAGTTCTTCCCTAGCCTGATTCCGATTAAGGAATTATGCAGCAGGCCCGACATTTCAACCTTTTCAGCCACATGGCAGACGGCTTCGCCACCCGCGACCCGTGTCGCCCGGCTCTGCGGCTTTATTACGGCGCAAGCCCAAGGGTCAGGAATTGCGCTTCAGCAATTCCTTGACCAGCTGCTCGGTGATTTCGCCCGTCGGCTCCTGGCCGACCGACTTCTGGAAGGCCTTGATGGCAGCCACGGTCTTCTTGCCCATCTGGCCGTCGGGCTTGCCGGCGTCGAAGCCGTTGTTGTTCAGGATCGCCTGGATATTGCGGACCGCCTTGGTCATATCGACGCTGGCGGTCTTGTTGGCCGGGCCGACCCAGGCATCCGGAACGTCGACCGTGTTCGCCTTGGCGTCGACCGGCTGCACCTTCCAGGCATCGGCCTTCGCCTTGGCGCTTTCGAGCTGCTCAGGCTTCATCGCCTTGGCAACTTCGTCACGCTTGGCGGCGGCATCCATGTCGCCTTCGCGGGCGGCGGCGGAGAACCATTTGTAGGATTCGGTCAGGTCCTGCGGCACGCCGTTGCCACGCGCATAGAGGACGGCGAGGTTGAACTGGCTATCGCGAATGCCGAGTTCGGCAGCCTTCGCGAACCATTTCGTTGCCTCGGCAAAGTCAGGCGAACTATCGCGGCCACTCGCCAGCATGACCGCGAGGTTGTGCATGGCGCTGGCATTGCCCTGGCCGGCGGCGGCGAGATAGAGCGCCTTCGCCTTGGAGGCGTCACGCGTTAGGCCCATGCCTTTTTCATACATGCTCGCGAGGCGATACTGCGCCGGAACGACGCCGGCGTCGGCGGCGCGCTGATACCACTTGGCGGCTTCCGCCATGTTTTCAGGAACGCTGCGGCCTTCGCTAAAGCGGGCGCCGATTTCGTAGAAGGCAAGCGGGTCGCCGCCCTTGGCGGCCGTCACCAGGGCTGCCGGGCCGAAGCCTTCCGGCAGCACGATCTCGCTCGGTGCGGCCACCGGCGCCAGCGCGGTCGTTGCCGCGCCCTCGGCCGGAGAACTGATAAGGGCCGCACCACTGGCGGGTGCGTTGCCAGCGGGCATCGCCTGGAACTCGGAGGCCGCCGAAGCGGTTTTCGTTTCTGCGACCGGCGCGAGCATCGGTGCCTTCTCTTCGGCCGGTGTCGCAATGGTGGTCGTCGGCACGGCCGTCGCCGGTATCGAGATCGAAGCTTCCGATACCTTCGCCGGGGCTTCAACGGAATCGACCGGTGCTGCGACAGGGATTTCGGATGCTGTGACCGGCGTTTCAGCCGGGGCTACGGCCGCGGTCTGCGGCAGAAGGTCGTCGACGATCTTGTTTTCGCGCGATTCCGGCACCGCCTGCTGCTCGATGATCGCGGCCGGCTCCACCGGTGCGGTCTCCTGCTTCTTCAGCATATTGCTGATCAGCGGATAGGACATGATCGCCAGCAGGACCGCGCCGACGGCCATGAGGATCGGCCGGCGGTGACGGGCAAAAGCGCCGCCGATGCCGGAGGTCTTTCCGCTTTGACCAACCTTGTTCAGGGTGTCGGCCTCTTCAACGGCGAGCTGGGCAGCACGGCGGGCGGCAGCGATGAAGTCCGACTTGTCGCCATCGCCAGGCTGAATACCTGCCTTGTTCATCTGCCCGGCGCGCACGCGTTCCAGGATCTTCTTGACATCGGGAACGCCGGAACCCGGCTCCAGCAGCTGGTTGGCTTCCTCGGGCGCAAGCATTTCGGAGGGATCGATCGACGGAGTCGGCTCGACGACCTGTCGGGACTGCTCCTGCTCGTGCACCGGCTCGGACCGCTTGCCGGAGAAGCGCCGGGTCAGGCCGGCGAGCAGGCCGGTGCGGGCTGCAGCGGCCGGTTCGCGCACATCTTCGACTTCAACGGTCGAGACCTGCTGGTCATGTGCAAAGGCCGTTGCCGGCTCGACGGTCTGGGTGACCACAGCCTGATCTTCCGCCTGCAGCGCGCGGACGTTGCGCTGCAGGTCCTCGTAGCGGTCATCGAGGTCGTTGTCGCCGAAGGGATCGAGTTCCGGCTGCGCGGCCCTCGGCATCTGCGCGGGTTCGCGCAGCACCGGCGTCTCAGCCCGTGCCGACATTGCCGGCTCGCGACTTTCGATGCGCTCCAGCTTGTCGGCGATATGCACGAGGGTCTCGTGCAGCGCCTCGAAGGTGCGCGCCGTGCGCTCCTCGCTGGAGCGGCTGAGGTCCTCGAGCGTGCGAAGGTCTTCGGCAAGCGCCGAGATTGCGGCCAGATCTCCGCCGGAACCCCGCGGAGAGCCGTTCTTGGCATAGGCTTCCATCACCGCTTCGGCCGCCTGGCGAGCGGCCTCGACGATGTATTCGTCGCTGGTCGAGAGGTAGTCCTCGAGCGCGCTCATGCGGTTTTCGAAATCGGCGGGCACCGCGCTCGCAGCGATGTCCGCGCGCGGCTGGCTGACCAGCGTCGACAGATTGGCGATCTGCGCTTCGAGGTTCTGCAGGGCGACACGATCATCGAACGGCGCAGCGTGGGTCTCTTCCAGACGCTGCGCGATGCCGACAAGGCGATCTTCCAGCCGGTCGAAGCGCGGATCGGAGGCCGGTTGAACGCCATGGGCGTCGAGTTCGTCGATCCGGCGTGCCAGATAGTCGAGCCGCTCGGCCAGTGTGTCGTTGACGCTGCCCTGGTCCAGGGCCTCGATCTTGCGCGAAATATCCGACAGATAATCGTTGAGATCCGACTGCGCGGTCCTGTTGCTGCGCTCCATCACCAGCGAAAGCTGGTCGAGACGCTCTTCGAGACGGGCGGCCGCCTTTTCGCCGGCGAGATCTTCGACCCGGGCGGTCAAGGCTTCCAGGCGGGCGCCGAGGCCGGAATCGTTCGGGCGCGACAGGCTGTCGATCTGACGGGATAGGTCGCCAAGCCGGCTTTCCAGCCGGTTGACGAAGCTACCGTCGAGACCCGTCGCCGTGCGACTGTTGGCAGCGATCGCGCGGCTGATTTCATCGAGCCGACCGTCGAGATCCGCAAACTGCGAAACGAGACGGCGGTCATCGGGTTGGATCTGGCGGCCCAGCATTTCGATGGCCTGGGCGACGGCGATCAGTTTGTCCTCAAGCGCGTCGACGGCCGAGCTGCCCTTCAGCGAGCCGATCTGCGACTTGATCTCGTCCAGGCGATAGGCCAGCGCCACCAGCTCGTCGTCGCGGTTCTGATCAAACGCGATCAGCCGATCCTCCACGCCGGTCCAGCGGTTTTCCATGCGGCGCATGCTGTCTTCACGCGCAAGGCCGTCGATCATCGCACGCAGTTCGTCGAAGTCGCCACGCAGCGCGTCGGCCTGGGCGGGCGAGGCCTGGCGGCCGAGCTGCTGGATGCTGTCGGCAAGACGCTGCATGTCGCCGCGCACGTCTTCGGCGAAGCTGTGATCCTGCGCCTGAGCCTTGATGCCGCGAATCTCGGATCTGAGCGAATTCATCTCGCGCGTGAGGCCATCGGTGATGTCGCGCTTCAGGTCCTGGCGCAGACCGACGAGCGCCTCGGCGATATCGTTGACGGCCAAAGACGGGCGCTGTGGCTGGCTGTGCAACGGTTGCAGGCGGGGCTCTTCGGTAAAACGGTCAGGGGCCGGACGTTCGGGAACATAACGTTCCGGTTCGCGCGCCGGCATCCGGTCGCGAAGCGGCGGGCGCTCGCGCGAAGCGCTGAGGCTGCGCTGGCGCTGCATGATTTCGGCGACGGCGTCACGAGGCGTTGCGGGTTCTTTGGCTGGTTCGCGGGCCGGAAGACGTTCGGGAGGCCTTTGCGCCACGTCGCGGGCAGCGCCGCTCATCAGGCCTTCGATCCGCGCCTCAAGTCCTTCGATGGTGCGGTTCAAAGCGTCGAGCGACGGCCGCTCGCTATAGGACTGGCTGCCTGCGCGCTGAGGATTTGATCGCGATCCATTCATGGTGTTCTTCGCCCCTGTCGTCGGCCATCCCGAAAGTCGTCACGGAAGAAAACAGCTTTCCTCACCCCTGTGGCGCTTCCGACGTGGGCAAAGCTACAACGACACGACGCCAGGACCGGTTGCAGCTTTGACCATCTCAACACGCACCTTTCACGAAACGTGGTAAATAAGCCGTTAATCTGCCCAGAATTTTTAACGATTTGGCAGGATCGTACCGTGAGCGCGGGTTGCCGGCGCCCTTTCGGCTCCCCTGGTGCCGCGACGAAACTTCGCAGCCCGCAATTTTTGACGTTTACGCAAACGTCAAAATTTTGTAGCATCCGGCCAACGATGCGAGACCGCCCTGGAGCATGGCGCTTTCCTGTGGAATCACTGGAGGAAAGTTGCTCTAGAATCAAAGAGGATGGCGGCGCATCCGGCATCCTGCAACCGGGCGTCGCCGACGAGGTACGGCGCCCGAAGCACCAAAAGGCGAGGAAAGCATGCCCATCTACAAGGCCCCGGTCGACGACACCCTCTTCATCCTGAACGACGTGCTCGGCATCGAGCGCTACAACAACCTACCCGGTTTTGCTGATGCTACGCCGGACATGATCGAAGCGATCGTCGGCGAAGCGGCCAAGCTTGCCGAGGAAGCCCTGTTCCCGGTCAATCTCTCCGGCGACCAGGAAGGCTGCAAGCGCCGCGACGACGGCTCGGTCAGCGTACCCAAGGGCTTCAAGGAAGCCTTCGACCTCTACCGCGAAGGCGGCTGGCTCGGCCTCGCCGTTCCGGAGGAATTCGGCGGCCAGGGCCTGCCCTACACGCTGCACACCGCCGTCGGCGAGTACATGTCGTCCGCCAACATGGCACTGACCATGTATCCCGGCCTCACCCAGGGCGCGATCGCCGCGATCCTGGTGCATGGAACCGACGAGCAGAAGCAGGCCTATCTGCCGAAGATGGTTGCCGGCACCTGGACCGGCACGATGAATCTCACCGAGCCCCATTGCGGCACCGATCTCGGCCTGCTGCGCACCAAGGCAGTGCCCACCGGCAACGGCGCCTACAAGATCTCCGGCCAGAAGATCTTCATCTCGGCCGGCGAACACGACATGTCGGATAACATCATCCATCTGGTGCTCGCCCGCATTGAGGGCGCGCCTGATGGTGTGAAGGGCATTTCGCTGTTCATCGTTCCGAAGTTCAAGCTCAATGCCGACGGCGAGCCTGGCGACCGCAACGGCGTTTCCTGCGGCGCGATCGAACACAAGATGGGCATCCACGGCAACTCGACCTGCGTCATGAACTATGACGAGGCCGAAGGTTACCTCATCGGTACGGAGAACAAGGGCCTCAACGCCATGTTCGTCATGATGAACGAGGCCCGCCTCGGCGTCGGCCTGCAGGGCCTGTCGATCGCCGAAATCGCCTATCAGAACGCCGCCAACTATGCGCGCGACCGCATCCAGGGCCGTTCGCTTTCCGGGCCAAAGGCGCCGGACAAGAAGGCCGACCCGATCATCGTGCATCCGGACGTGCGCCGAACGCTGATGACGATCCGCGCCTTCAACGAGGCCGGCCGCGCCTTCACGCTCTGGACGGCGCTGAAATCCGATATCGCCCACCGCTCCGACAATGACGCCGACCGCCAGACGGCCGACGACATCCTCGGCCTGATGACCCCGATCCTGAAGGGGGTCTTGACCGACAAGGGCTTCGACCACGCCGTCATGGCGCAGCAGATGTTCGGCGGCCACGGCTACATCGAAGAGCACGGCATGAGCCAGTATGTCCGCGATGCCCGCATCGCGATGATCTACGAAGGTGCCAACGGCATCCAGGCGCTCGATCTCGTCGGCCGCAAGCTGGGCTTGAACGGCGGCCGCGCCGTCATGGCGCTGTTCAAGGAAATCGGCGATTTCTGCGAGGAAAACCGCAGCAACGAGAAGCTCTCCGCCTATACCAAGGCGCTGAAGAAGGGTCTCAACGACCTGCAGGCCGCGACCATGTGGTTCATGCAGAACGCCATGGCCAAGCCCGACAATGCCGGCGCCGGCTCGACCGACTACATGCACCTCTTCGGCCTTGTCGTGCTTGGCTACATGTGGGCAAAAATTGCCAAGACGGCTGAGGAAAAACTTGCCTCTGGCGAAACGACGCGCGCAGACTATCTGAAGAACAAGCTGATCACCGCGACCTTCTTCATGGAAAGGATCCTGCCGGAAACGGCCCTGCGCAAGGCCCGTATCGAGACCGGCGCCGACACGCTGATGGCGCTCGACGCGGCCGCGTTCTGAGCCGTTCGATTTCAAACTGTTTTGACGGGCAGCACCTGATGGTGCTGCCGAAAGGGAGATGAGACATGACGAAAGTCTTCGTTTACGACCACGTGCGCACGCCGCGCGGCCGTGGCAAGAAGGACGGATCGCTGCACGAAGTGCCGTCCGTTCGCCTTGCCGCCAAGATGCTGGAAGCGGTCCGTGACCGCAACGACCTCGATACCTCGACCGTGGACGACATCATCATGGGCTGCGTCGATCCGGTCATGGATGCCGGTGCGGTGATTCCGAAGGCGGCCGCCTTCGAAGCGGGCTATTCCACCCGCGCGCCGGGCATGCAGATCTCGCGCTTCTGCGCCTCCGGCCTCGACGCCATCAACTTCGGCGCGGCCAAGATCGCCCAGGGTGCCGACGACATCGTCATTGCCGGCGGCGTCGAGAGCATGTCGCGCGTCGGCCTCGGCATGTCCGGTGGCTCCTGGTTCATGGACCCCTCGGTCAACCTGCCGGCCTTCTTCATGCCGCAGGGTGTTTCTGCCGACCTGATCGCCACGAAATACGGCTTCAGCCGCGACGACGTCGACGCCTATGCGGTGGAAAGCCAGAAGCGCGCGGCGCATTCCTGGGAGAAGGGCTATTTCAAGAAGTCCGTCGTGCCGGTCAAGGACGGGAACGGTCTGACCATCCTCGACCGTGACGAGCACATGCGTCCAGGCACCGACATGCAGGCGCTCGCCTCGCTCAACCCGTCCTTCCAGATGCCGGGCGAGATGGGCGGCTTCGAAGCCGTCGGCATCCAGGCGCATCCGGAAATCGAGAAGATCCACTACGTGCACCACGCCGGCAACTCGTCGGGCATTGTCGACGGCGCCGCAGCCGTGCTGCTCGGCTCCAAGGCCGGCGGCGAGAGCATGGGCCTGAAGCCGCGCGCCCGCATCCGCGCCTTCGCCAATATCGGCTCCGATCCGGCGCTGATGCTGACCGGCCCGGTCGACGTCACCGAAAAGCTTCTGAAGCGCGCCGACATGAAGCTGTCGGACATCGATCTCTTCGAACTCAACGAAGCCTTCGCCGCCGTCGTGCTGCGCTACATGCAGGCCTTCGACATCCCGCACGACAAGATCAACGTCAACGGTGGCGCGATCGCCATGGGCCATCCGCTCGGCGCCACCGGTGCGATGATCCTCGGCACCGTGCTCGACGAGCTGGAGCGCCGCGATCTCAACACCGCGCTCGTCACGCTCTGCATCGGCGCCGGCATGGGCACGGCCACGATCATCGAAAGGGTCTGACGATGGACGTGATGCGCCGCTCTCTTCTCGCGCTGATGGGCCTGGGGCTGCTTGCAGCCGCTGGCTGCGTCTCCGACGAGGAAGGCAGCGACAGCTTCACGCTCACCGGTGCGATCACCAATGTCGCGAGCGGCCCGGTTCCGGCCGGCACCGTCACCATCAGGCTCGAAGAGCAAGGCGTGATGGACGTCGCTGCCAAGCTGATCGCGGAAACGTCCGTCGTCAGCGATGGCAAGGCCACCCGCGTGCCCTTCGTGCTGCAGGTGCCGAAGCCTGAACTCAATAAGGCCACCGATGCGGGCTTCACCATCCGCGTCGAGCGCGACGACCGGCTGATCGCCACCAATACCAGCAAACAACGTTACAGCGGCGGATCGAATATCTCGCTGCGCATCGAACCCATTCTCTACTGAGGGGGAGAACCATGACGAATTACACCAATTTCAAGATAGAGACCGACGCCGACGGCATCGCACTCGTCACCTGGGACATGCCTGAGAAGTCGATGAACGTCTTCACCCAGGAGGTGATGGAGGAACTCAACGCCATCGTCGACGCAACGACTGCCGACGCAGCGGTCAAGGGCGTCGTCTTCACCTCCGGCAAGTCGACCTTCTCCGGCGGCGCTGATCTGTCGATGATCAAGTCGATGTTCACCTTCCAGCAGGAAGAGAAGAAGAAGGATCCGGATAACGCCGCCCAGAAGCTCTTCGACCTCGTCGGCCGCATGACCGGGCTCTTCCGCAAGCTCGAAACCTCGGGCAAGCCCTGGGTCTCGGCGATCAACGGCACCTGCATGGGCGGCGCTTTCGAGCTGTCGCTCGCCTGCCACGGCCGCGTCGCGTCCAATTCCAAGTCGGTGAAGATCGCACTGCCGGAAGTCAAGGTCGGCATCTTCCCGGGCGCCGGCGGCACCCAGCGTGTGCCGCGCCTCACCAACGCGCAGGACGCGCTGCAGATGATGACGACGGGCTCGTCGCTGACGTCGGCTCGCGCCAAGGCGCTCGGCCTCGTGCACGAAGTCGTCGATGCGGACAAGCTGGTCGACGCCGCCAAGGCGATGATCAAGAACGGCCTGAAGCCGGTGCAGCCCTGGGACGAGAAGGGTTACAAGGTACCGGGCGGCGGCATCTGGACGCCGGCCTCGGCCCAGCTCTGGCCGGCCGCTTCCGGCATCCTGCGCCGCGAGACCTACGGCAACTATCCGGGCGCCGTTGCCATCCTGAAATGCGTCTATGAAGGCCTGCAGGTGCCGTTCGACACGGCGCTCAAGATCGAGCAGCGCTACTTCACCGAGATCCTTCAGACGACCGAAGCCTTCTCGATGATCCGCTCGCTGTTCGTCTCGATGCAGGAACTCGGCAAGGGCGCCCGTCGTCCGGCCGGCGTGCCGAAGTCGGAGTTCAAGCATGTGGGCGTCGTCGGCGCCGGCTTCATGGGCGCCTCGATCGCCTATGTGACGGCTGCCGCCGGCATTGCCGTCACGCTGATCGACCGCGACATGGAAGCGGCCGAAAAGGGCAAGGCCCACTCGGAAGGCCTGGTCAAGGATTCGGTCGGCAAGGGCCGCCTGACCAAGGAAGAAGGCGAAGCGCTGCTCGCCCGCATCACGCCTTCGGCCGATTACAACGACCTGAAGGAAGTCGGCCTTGTGGTCGAAGCCGTCTTTGAAGACCGCCAGGTCAAGAAGGATGTCATCGAGAAGGTGGAAGCGGTGATCGGCGAAGACACGATCTTTGCCTCCAACACCTCGACACTGCCGATCACCGGCCTTGCCAAGAACTCCAAGCGCCCCGGCCAGTTCATCGGCATCCACTTCTTCTCGCCGGTCGAAAAGATGATGCTGACCGAAGTGATCCTCGGCAAGGAGAGCGACGACAAGGCACTCGCCGTCGCACTCGACTACGTCGCCGCGATCAAGAAGACGCCGATCGTCGTCAACGACACGCGCGGTTTCTACGTCAACCGCTGCGTCTTCCGCTACATCCACGAAGCCTATGACATGCTGATCGAAGGCGTGCCGCCGGCGATGATCGAGAATGCCGCCAAGATGGCCGGCATGCCGGTTGGACCGCTGTCGCTCAACGACGAAGTGGCGATCGACCTCAGCCAGAAGATCCTGAAGGCCACCGTCGCCGACCTCGGCGAAAAGGCCGTCGATCCCAAGCACATGGCGCTGATCAACAAGATGGTCGACGACCTTGGTCGCCGCGGCCGCAAGAACGGCAAGGGCTTCTACGAGTATCCGGCGAAGCCCGCCAAGAAGTATCTGTGGCCGGAGCTGAAGACGCTCTACCCGCAGAAGAACGCCGACAAGATCGACGTCGACGTGCTGAAGCAGCGCTTCCTGGCGACGATCGCGCTCGAAGCCGCCCGCACCATGGAAGAAGGCATCGTCACCGATCCGCGCGAAGCGGACGTCGGCTCGATCCTCGGCTTCGGCTTTGCGCCCTATACCGGCGGCACGCTCTCCTACATCGACGGCATGGGCGTAAAGGCCTTCGTCAAGATGTGCGACAAGCTTGCCAAGGACTATGGCAGCCACTTCAAGCCGACGGCGCTCTTGAAGGAAATGGCCGAGCGCGGCGAGACCTTCTACGGCCGCTTCGACCCCTACGGCGAGAAGAAGCAGGCGGCGTAAGTTCCGCGCATCGCATTGGAAGCAGGCCCCTCACGGGGCCTGTTTTCGTTTGGGCGACGGCCTCAACCACGACGCCTGGCTTGGCGCGGCCCATCCGGCGGCCATCAGCCTGTCACGGTCATGATGCTAGACCTGTCCGGGTTGAAGCCCTTACCGTGATGACGCCATGACCAAAGTCCACCTTCGCCCTCCCCTATCCCGTGACGCGCTATATCTGTTTTGGCTCGAGGAAGCCTGCATGCGCGACTACGCGGTGGCGCTGTGGGGCAATTGGCAACCGCGGCCGGCCGATGCGCTGATCCTCGCCGAACATCGCATCATCGTTGCTGATGGCGAGGATGTCGGCAGCGTCTCGGTCACCGTGCGCGACGATCATGTCTGGGTCAACAAGCTCTATGTGGCCCCTATCCATCAGAAACGCGGCTACGGCGCGATCGCGCTCAGGCAAGTGCTCGGCGAAGCACGGGCGGTTGGCCTACCCTTGCGCCTCACGTCCTGGCCACCAACCCCGCCGTCGCCTTCTACCGACGCGAAGGTCTCAGCATCTACGAGGAGACCGCAGAACGGCGCTTCATGTCGTCGCAGGTGCGTTAAGGCTACTTGCACCTCCCGATTGACGGCCTCCCTGCGCGGGCGCATGCTCGCCGGGATCAGAGGGGGACACGCCATGAGCGAGCCTGATCTCTATCTGCTTGGGCGCGCCGGGCCCGAGGAAGAACGCCTGAAGCGACAGATCGCCAATCTCGCCCCGGATTCCGACCAGCAGCTCGAAAGGGTCGGCATCCAGCCAGGCGAACACGTCATCGATCTCGGTTGCGGTCCCGGTGGTGTGCTGCACCTGCTTGGCAAACGCGTGGGGCCCACGGGCTCCGTGCTCGGTATCGAGCGCGCCCCGCACTTCGTCGAACTTGCGCGCCGTTTCGTCGCCAGCCACGCCCTGCCCCAGGTGGAGGTGCGCGAGGGCGACGCCTATGCGACCGGCCTGCCGCGCCGCTCCTTCGACGGTGCCCATATGCGGCTGGTGCTCGTCAACGTTCCGCGGCCGGAGCTCATCGTGCTCGAAATGGTGTCGCTGGTAAAACCCGGCGGCTGGATCGCGAGCTTCGAGGCCGATTTCCTGGCGCATGTTTGCGACCCGCCGCTTGCCGCCTGGGACCGCCTGCTTGCCGCCTATATCGCCTATTCGGCGGCCAGAGGCATCGACCTCCATATCGGCCGCCGCGTGCACCGGCTGTTCCGGCAAGCGGGCATCGAGGCGATTTCGGTCGATGCCGTTGCACATGTCTACCCGCCCGGTCACGACCGCCGGCCGATCCTCAGAGACTTCATCAACAATGTGCGTGACGGCCTGATCGGTGAAGGCTTCATCGACCGCGACGATCTCGACGCCGACCTCATGGCGCTGGATCGGCACCTCTCCGACCCCAACGTGCTCGTGACGTCACACCTGTTCTTCCGGTTGACCGGCCGAGTGCCCGAGGCGCTCGTCATCAAGGCATGAGACGGCGTGCCGGCCGGACCCCACCAATCAGGCCGTGGCACCGGCGCGACGGTGCGCCAGGCGTTCGCCGACGATGATCAGCAGACCGGCCGCAAAGATCAGGCCGGCGCCGGCAAAGACGTTCGCGGCCGGCACATCGCCCCAGATCAGGAAACCGAGGCCGAAGGCCCAGACGAGAGAGGTGTATTCGAACGGCGCGATCACCGAGATCGGCGCGCGGCGCATGCCCTCGAACAGCGCGTACTGGGCGATGCCGGCAATCACGCCGGTGCCCGCCATCAGGGCGACATCGAAGAGCGCCGGCGGCGTCCAAAAGAAGCCGACCGCAAGCCCGGTCATGGCGATGAAGAAGACGTTGGAGATGGTCATCTGCACCAGGGTCGTTTCCTGCAGCGCGGTCTTGCGCAGCATGACGGTGCCGATCGCCCAGAAGACGGCGGCGGTGAGCGCCAGGAACACCGGCAGCGACAGCTTCATGCCGGTGCCGAGCGGGTCACAGGCGATGAGCACGCCGACGAAGCCGATGAAAACGGCGAACCAGCGGATCGGCGGCACGTCTTCCTTCAGGATCGGCACGGCAAGCAGCGTCACAATGATCGGCGCTGCATAGTAGAGCGTCGTCATCTCCGCGAGGCCGAGATCGCGCGCCGCGTTGAAATAGGAAAGCCAGGCGGCGAGCAGCAGCAGGTTGCGCACGAAGAGCGGCTTGATCACCGGGGACGAGATGGCGCCGCGCACCAGCTTGCCGCGGCCGATGACGAGGCAAAGCACGAGGATGGTGATGCTGCGGGTAAACAGGATCTGCCAGACCGAATAGCCGACGACGAGCCATTTGACCGACGCATCCTGCAACGAGAACAGGAAATAGGAAAACGTCGTCATGACGATGCCTGACAGTACGGTCTTGTTCATGGGAAGCCTCGATCGCGCCGGCGGGAGAGAAGCGGCAGCGTCCCGTCTGATAGCGCGGCCGCGACACACGCGGAAGGGGCATTCCACGGACGCCTGTGGCGATTTCTTGCGGGTAGCTTCCTGCACGATCGGACGCCGCCCTTGATGGAGATCAAGAACGGACGCTTGCGCGGCTGCTAGAAGACGGCGATAACGGCCACGAAACCAGGTTCAACGACATGCAGCCGCTCGCCTTCGCCCTTGCCGCCCTCATCCTGCTCGCAACGCCGGGCCCAACGAACACGCTGCTCTGGCTGTCGGGTGCCTCTGCCGGTTTCCGCCGTTCGCTGCCGTTGCTCACCGGCGAGCTCGGCGGTTATCTCGCCGTCATCATCCCGGCCGTAGCACTGCTCGCGCCATTCCTTGCCGCCCATCCGCAGCTCGGCCTAGCGCTCAGGCTCGTCGCCGCCTGCTGGGTCCTCTACCTCGCCTATGCGCTCTGGACCACGGATGCCGAGCGCAGCGAAGGTGTCGTCATCTCCATCCGTCAGGTCTTCGTCACGACGCTGCTCAATCCGAAGGCGCTGATCGTCGCCCTGGTGCTCTTGCCGCAGACTGGACTGGCCGCCGTCTGGCCCTCGATCGCCGGCTTCTCACTGCTGGTCGTCGCCGCCGGATCGACCTGGATCGGAGCCGGCGCCATGCTGGTGCAGATGTCGAAGGGCTTGTCGGCATCGCATCTGCCGCGACGGATTGCTGCCGTTTGTCTCACCCTCTTTTCGGTGGGCATCGCCGGCAGCGCGATCGCGGCCATGCATTGAGCCCCCCGGGGACCGAAAGGTTTCGGGGGGCAATGCGCTTGCGCGACCGATGGCTGCCCTTCACGCAGCAACAGCCGCTTCGCCGAGTTCCTTTGCCAGCGCCGCGCTGATCAGTTGTTGCCAACCGTCGCGCCGGTATTCGAGCTTGTCGAGCCCGTCGAGGAAGGCAACCTGTTCGGTGAAGACGAGGCGCGTACCGTTGCCTTCCGGCTGAATGTCGACGGTCGCGACGGACGCCGAGATCCTCTTGTCGTTCTCAGCCATCGTGTAAGCAAAGATGATCCGGCGGTTCTCGACGATGTCGAGATAGACGGTGTCGTCATGATAGATCGTTTCGCCGTCCTGGCTGAAGCGACCGCTCTCGCGACCGCCGACGCGGAAGTCATGGCTGAATTCGGCCACCGGCCCGTCAGCACTGACGAACCAACGTTCCTTCGCGGCCGGCTCGGAGAAAGCCCTGAACACCTGTCCCGGCGTCGCCTTGAAGCTGCGCTCGATGGTGAAGCTCGCATGTTCCACGGATCTGTCGGTCATGTTCTCTCTCCTCTGATGTTCGAAAACCGCTGGCCTTTGCCTAACTGGTTTCATATAAAAACTGCTCTAATTTTGAAAGCAGTTGCACGATAGCTTCACTGATGCGATAATGCAAGCGGTTTTGAAGAGGTGCCAATGAAGGACGACATTCGCTCGGGTTGCCCGATCAATCTTTCGCTCGAAGTGTTCGGCGACAAATGGAGCCTGCTGATCATTCGCGACATGATCTTCGGTGGTAAACGGCATTTCCGGGAATTGCTGCGATCCCAGGAGGGCATCTCGTCCAACATCCTGGCGGATCGGCTGAAGATGCTGGTCGAGCAGGGCATGCTGACCAAGGCGGACGACCCCACGCACAAGCAGAAGGCGATCTACAGTCTCACGGAGATGACGATCGCGCTGGTGCCGATCATGGCCCAGCTCGGCGCCTGGGGGCGGCGCTATCTGCCGGTCAGCGAAGAGCTTAGTATTCGCGCCGAGCTGATGGAAAACGGCGGTCCCGAACTCTGGGACCGCTTCATGGACGAGCTGCGGCACGATCATCTCGGCGCACTGCTCGATGGCCCGCCGCGGGTGCGCGCCACGCTGCAGGCAGCCTATGAAGAGGTGGTGGCGAGGAAGGCACGCGAAAAGGCGACGGCCTGACACCACACGAACGGGCTCTTCATCCGCTCAAAGCCCGATCACAGACAGCATGACGAAGGTCGCGAACAGCACGAAATGAGTCATGCCCTCAATGGCGTTGGTCTGGCCGTCGTTGAGGTTGATCGCGGCCACGATCAAGGTAACTGCCACCATCACCGTTTGCACCGGCGACATCGCCATCAGGAAGGGCTGGCCGGTATAGAGCGCGATCGCCTCCATGACAGGCACGGTCAGGATGACTGTCGAGAGCGAGGCGCCGAGCGCGATGTTGACGACCGCCTGCATGCGGTTGGCGAGTGCCGCCCGCATCGCGGTCATGATTTCCGGCGAGGCAGAGATCGCGGCAACGACGATGGCGGTCACCGCCGGCGGGGCACCGCTCCCCTTCAGGCCCGAGGTCAGCAGCGACGACATCACTTCCGCCAGCACGCCGATCACCACGATGCCGAGGATCAGGATCACGATCGACGGCAGCACCGGCTGATCCGGCCCGCCCTGTATCGCGCTCCCCTCGCCCTTCGCCTTCGGATAGCTGTAGCTGAAGAAATAGCTGTGCACCCCCACCTGCATGCGCAGGAACAGGGCATAGAGGGTGATCATCGCGCCGATGGTGAAGGCCGAGTAGAGATGCCATCTCGCCGCCGGCACGAACTCCGGAACGACCATCGAGATGCCCATCGCGGTCAGGATCATGACGCTGTAGGTGCGGGCGGAATCGTCGTTATAGGGCTGCTCTCCATGTTTGAGGCCACCAAGCAGGGCGGCGAGGCCCAGGATGCCGTTGATATCGAGCATGACGGCCGCATAGATCGTGTCGCGCACGAGCGTCGGCGAGGTCTCGCTGGTCATCATGATCGCCAGCACGACGACCTCGACAAGGACTGCCGAGAGCGTCAGGATCATCGTGCCATAGGGATCGCCGACCTTGGATGCCAGCACCTCGGCATGGTGCGACACGCGCAGCGAGGCGAGCACGATCGCCACCACGAGACCGGCGGCACCGAGAAGCGTTGCCAGGCGCCCCATTTCGAGAAGCTCATGCTCCAGCGCGATCCCGGCAATCGCCGCAGCGAGGGCCACGAACAGCAGACGCTCCGATCTCATGCGCGCCAACAAACGTTCCCTCCGATGAAAGCCTGTCCTGCCCGTCACGCGAACTATAGGGGCCGCCGCCCCCAAAGCAAATGACGGAGAAAGGACTATTTTCCTTCGGATTCTTTACCGGTACTTCGCGTTTCGATAGTGTGGTGTCGAACAAACCCAGCAAGTGGCCGCCTGTTCGGCCCGGACCTTTCGCATGTTGTCTCACGGCACGATCTGGCACGCCATCGATGCATTGGCCGAGCGCAATCAGCTCTCGCCTTCCGGTCTCGCCCGCCGCGCCGGGCTCGACCCCACCTCCTTCAACAAGTCCAAGCGCCACTCTGCCGACGGGCGGGAACGCTGGCCTTCGACGGAATCGATCGCCAAGGTGCTCGAGGCGACCGGCGCCACGATGGACCAGTTCACCAGCCTGTTGAGCCCGAATGACACTCAGGCCACCCCGGCGACTGCAAGTGCAGCGATCCCGCTGATCGGCTTCGCCCAGGCGGGTGCCGGCGGCTTCTTCGACGACGGCGGTTTTCCGGCCGGCCAGGGCTGGGACGTGATCGACTTTCCAACGGTGGCGGAACGCCGGACGGGCATCTACGCGCTTGAGGTGCAGGGCGATAGCATGCTGCCACTGTACCGCGACGGCGACACCCTGATCGTCGATCCGGGGGCGCAGGTTCGGCGCGGCGACCGCGTCGTGGTCAAGACACGCGAAGGCGAGGTCATGGCGAAGGTCCTGGCACGCCAGACGCCGCGCACGATCGAACTCCTTTCCCTCAACCCGGAGCACCCGAACCGGGGCTTCGAGATCAGCCAGATCGAATGGATCGCCCGGATCATCTGGGCCAGCCAATAGGACGTTCTTCCTGATGCGGCAGCATTTATACTCCCTTGCCGGCGGCATCGCCGCGATCGCGCTTTTCACCGGCATCCTCAACGCGGGTGCAGCCGCCATTCGCGACCGCGAGAGTGCCGCCACGCCGGACTTCGTCCTCGAAACGCCCGACATGACGGAAATCGAGCCGGCGCCGGATGGCGCCGAAACGGATGATAACGTACCGCTCGACTTGGGAACACCGACCGACGGCACCGCGCAGCCCGGTGCGGTTACGACCGGCGATCAACCGCAGACGTCGACGACGGAAAACGCCGCACGCGCCATCGAGCCGCAACAATTCGGTCTGCCCGACACCGTCACCGGCGCGCCGCTCGAACGCGCGGAGCCGCGTGCCCCGCTGTCAGAGCCGGAGAAGCAAGCGAAGGCGACCGCCGGGCCGACCATCCTCTATCGCCCCGTGGCGATCGCCGCCGGTGTGATCCAGTTCGACAAGCTCACGCTGCAGATCGATGGCATCGAGCCCGAGCAGGCAGAGAGAACCTGCGAAACCGGGGGGAAGAGTTGGCCCTGCGGCATCGTCGCACGGACGGCCTTCAGAAACTTCTTGCGCGCACGCGCGGTCAGCTGCGACATGCCCGAGGGGAGCGCCGGCGCATCGGCCACCGCTTCCTGCTCGCTCGGCGGGCAGGATCTCGCAACCTGGCTCGTCGACAACGGCTGGGCGACGCCGGTACCCGGCTCGCCGCTCAAGACGCGGGCCGACGCTGCGCGCCAGGCGAAGCTCGGCTTCTATGGCGAAGATCCGCGCGACCTCAGTCACACGCCGATGACGTTCGACGACCCAACCCTCGGCACCGGGATGGACGAGCCGCAGCCAGACTTGTAAACAGCCGCGGCAATTCCCAGCTCTCAACCGTCCAGATCATCTCATTACATCGTTGAAACAGTGAGATGATCCAACTCTTTGAAACTCTGCAATCCGGATGGACACCGCTTCACGCCGTTCCCGGAATTGCGCTACCGCCGGAAAGACCCATGCTGCCAAGCCTCAGCCACCACGAAGCGCTCATCTATGTCATGGTGATGATGTCGGCGGTCGACCGCGAGATGAGCGACGACGAATTCACCCGCATCGGCCGGCTGGTGCAGTTCCTGCCGATCTTCGAGGGATTCGACGAGGACCAGCTCGTCCATATCGGCCACGAATGCTCCGCCCAGCTCGCGGCTCCCGAGGGGTTGGATATCGCGCTGGAAATCGTGCGCGAGGCGCTTCCGGAAAAGTTCCATGAGACGGCCTACGCACTTGCCGTCGAGATCGCCGCCGCGGACCAGCGCATTCGCAACGAAGAGATCCGGCTGTTGCAGTTGCTGCGCGACCGCCTCGGTCTCGACAAGCTCACCTGCGCCGCCATCGAACGAGGGGCGCTTGCCCGCTTCCGCCGGTAGCTCATCATTTCCTGGCGTTCACGCCAAGCTGTCTACAGCGCTGCGCGTCTTATCAGACGCGCAAAGGTCGCTGTAGCACTTTGAATTGCTGCATGTTTTTGACCTTTGATCGGGTACGATTAAAGGAAACATGCAGTGGGCGCTCAATAGATGCCGTTGGGGAAGTAGCGCAGGTAGATTTCCTCGAGCCGGCCGCTGCGCGAAAGCGCCAGCAGCGCGTGGTCGATCGCCTGGGTCAGCGCCGGTTCGGATTTGCGGTTCATGATCGTCAGGCCTTCACCGAGAAAGCGTTGCGAGAAATAGGCACCATCGACGAGTGCGCAGCAGCCCCCGGCAGTCGTGCCTGAGATCCAGAAGGAAAGCTGCAAACCGTCGGAAAAGACCGCCGGCACCTCACCCTTCTGCAGTGCCGTGAGCATGGCATCGCGATCTGGGAAGACCTTGGCCCCGATACTGGGGAAGAACGCCTTGAACATGGCCTCATGGGTGGTGCCCGCCACGACACCGACCGTTTTTTTCCTGAGGTCCTTCGGACCCGTCACGGCGCCGGCCGCCTTGGTGTTGATGGCCAAGCGGGCCGGAAGCCGCATGAAGGCGCGCGAGAAGCCGAAGCGCTGGCGCAGTTCCGGGCCGACGGCGATACCGGCGGCAACCGCTTCGCCCTGCCCCTGCTCCAGCGCCGGCAGCAGTTCCGCATAGGTCACTGCCTGGATCTGGCATTTGGCTTCGATGTCGAGCTCGCGGCAGATCTCGCGCACGAGATCGACGTGAAAACCGGAGAGCTTGCCGGACTGATCGATGAAGTTGAACGGCGGAAAGTCGACCGTCGTCAGGAAGCGCAAGCGCGCAAGGCCCGTGAGATCGGGCTTGGCGATGCGTTCGCGCGCATCGAACAGAATGGGCAGGTCCCTGGGCTGGGCCGCAAGCGGCGTTGCGATCAGGGACGCGCAGAGAGCGAACAGGGAAAGAAATCTCATGGGCAGCGGGCCGGCACGGTTCTTGTCTCAGGGGCGGCGCTTGGAACCGCGGGATGATTCATCGAGCGGTAAAGTAACCGTCCGCAAGGCAACTGGCCATAGGTCTCGCTCGAACGAGGCAAAAGAGGCTTCAGGAAGGATTGGAGCGGGTGATCGGGATCGAACCGACGACATCAAGCTTGGGAAGCTGGCGTTCTACCACTGAACTACACCCGCGATGCCTGCGAAATTTCCCGAACCGGGACGATCTGTCAAGGACCCTTGCGCGGTATCGCACGAGGGTCCCGTGCAAAATCCCTACTCGGCGCGGAAATGTTTCGAAAGCTTCAGGCCCTGGGCCTGGTAGTTGGAGCCGACGCCGAGGCCGTAGAGACCGTCAGGACGCTCCAGCATGTGTTCATAGATCAGGCGGCCGACGATCTGGCCATGTTCGAGGATGAACGGCACCTCGTGGCTGCGGACTTCCAGAACGGCGCGGCTACCGCTGCCACCGGCAGAGGCATGGCCGAAGCCGGGATCGAAGAAGCCGGCATAGTGCACGCGGAACTCGCCCACCAGCGGATCGAACGGCGTCATCTCGGCCGCATAAAGCGGCGGCACATGCACCGCTTCGCGCGAGACGAGGATGTAGAACTCGTCCGGATCGAGGATCAGCTCGTCGCGTCCGCGGCTATAGAGCGGCTCCCAGAAATCGAAGATCTTGTGCTGCGCCTTCTTGTCGACGTCGATGACGGCGGTGTGGTGTTTGCCACGGTAGCCAATCAGCCCCTCCGGACCGGTGCCCTTGAGGTCGATCGACAGTGCAATGCCGCCACCGCTGACATTCGGGCGCTCGCTCGCCACCAGCACGTCGCTTTCATGCAGCGCCAGCAGCTCCTGTTCGGAGAGCAGCGACTGGCCCATGCGGAAGCGGATCTGCGACAGGCGCGAACCACGGCGCACGACGATCGGGAAGGTGCGCGGGCTGATTTCGAGATAGAGGGGACCGCTATAGCCGGCAGGAATCTTGTCGAACTCTTGGGCGCGGTCGGTGATCACGCGGGTGAAGATGTCGAGGCGGCCGGTCGAGCTTTTCGGATTGGCCGAGGCCGACATGCCCGCAGGCAGCGCCAGGCTCTCCATCAACGGCACGATGTAGACGCAGCCGGTTTCAAGCACGGCGCCATCGGTGAGATCGACGACATGCAGCTTCAGCCGGTCAAGCTTGTCGGCGACGAGGTGGGACGGGCCTGGCATGAAGCTCGCGCGGACGCGGAAGGCCTTGGCGCCAAGGCGCAGGTCGAGGCTTGCCGGCTGGATCTGATCGTCATCCAGCGGCCTCTCGCTCTTCAGGCGCCCCGTTTCGAGCAGCGCGGCGATCGCGCGGTCGGCCAAAATCCCAGTATCGCGGGCCATTGCAGTCCTCTTTCCAGTTGCGAGACAAAACCAAACTCCGGGAATTGACGCAAGCGCACCCTAGCAGTATTGAAGCTTTATCCCGTGGTGATTTGGCCGGTCGGCTTGCAGCCACGTTAAACAAGTAGCTAAAAAGGCCGGGTGTCAAACCGGCCCATTTTTGCGGCCGGTTTTTTTTGTTTTTGAAGGTGATCGTCACATGAGCAAAAACTGGCGCCCGGCAACACAACTCGTCCACGGCGGAACCACCCGCTCCCAGCACGGCGAGACGTCCGAGGCGATCTTCCTCACCCAGGGCTTCGTCTACGAGACATCCGAGGCGGCAGAAGCGCGTTTCAAGGGCGAGACCGAAGGCTTCATCTATGCCCGCTACGGCAGCCCGACCAACGACATGTTCGAAAAGCGCATGTGCATGCTGGAAGGCGCCGAAGACGCGCGGGCCACGGCTTCGGGCATGGCTGCCGTTTCCGCGGCAATCCTCTGCCAGCTGAAGGCCGGCGATCATATCGTTGCCGCCCGTGCGCTGTTCGGTTCCTGCCGCTGGGTGGTCGAGACGCTGGCGCCGAAATACGGCATCGAATGCACGCTGGTCGATGGACGCGATCTCGCCAACTGGGAAAAGGCGATCCAGAAGAACACCAAGGTCTTCTTCCTGGAAAGCCCGACCAACCCGACGCTCGAAGTCATCGACATTGCCGGTGTGGCCAAGCTCGCCAACCAGATCGGCGCCAAGGTCGTCGTCGACAACGTCTTTGCGACGCCACTCTTCCAGAAGCCGCTGGAACTCGGCGCCCATATCGTCGTCTATTCCGCCACCAAGCATATCGATGGCCAGGGCCGCTGCCTCGGCGGCGTCGTGCTTGCTGACAAGGAATGGATCAACGAGAACCTGCACGACTACTTCCGTCATACCGGTCCGGCCATGTCGCCGTTCAATGCGTGGACGCTGCTGAAGGGCATTGAAACCCTGCCGCTGCGCGTGCGCCAGCAGACGGAAACCGCACGCCGCGTCGCCGACTTCCTGGCTGAGCAGCCGCAGGTGGCGAAGGTCATCTACCCCGGCCGCAAGGATCACCCGCAGGCCGACATCATCGCCAAGCAGATGACCGGCGGCTCCACCCTCGTCGCGTTTGAACTGAAGGGCGGCAAGGATGCGGCCTTCGCGCTGCAGAACGCACTGGAGATCGTCCGCATCTCTAACAACCTCGGCGACAGCAAGAGCCTGATCACCCATCCGGCAACGACGACGCACAAGAACCTGACCGACGAGGCCCGCGAAGAGCTGGGCATTTCCGCCGGCACGGTGCGTTTCTCGGCCGGCATCGAAGACAGCGAGGATGTCGTCGAGGATTTCGCCCGCGCGCTTAGGGCCGTCAAAGCCTGAGGCAACGAAAAGATACGGCCGCCACGACAGGCGGCGGCCGTCGATCCCTCGTGGCGCTCATGCAGCGGGCGCCCCGCCATCCAATATGGCTTCACCAGCGGGATCGAGCGGGTTCGAACAGCCGATCCGGATACCCGCAAGCCCTTGCCCCAGAATGGGTATGCACAATCTTGCCGTTATTCTTGACGAAACCATCTTGCTGTAGAATACCCTGAAAGACCGAAGCAAGGTGTTGCCCATGTATCGCGCTTTGACCCGCGACATAGAAGTTACGGTGGAGCCGTACTATCTCGAAGAGCAGTCGGACCCCGATGACGGCCGCTATGTCTGGGGCTATCGCATTGTCATCTCAAACCATTCGGACGCAGCCGTGCGGTTGATGACCCGCTACTGGCATATCACCGATGAGAATGGGCAGGTCGATGAGGTCAGCGGTCCCGGCGTGATCGGCGAACAGCCGCTGCTCAACCCCGGCGACACCTATGAGTATTCGTCCGGCTGCCCGCTGGACACGCCGTCGGGCGTGATGTTCGGCCACTACAGTATGGAAGCGGAAGGCGGAGAGACCTTCAACGTGGCCATCCCCGCCTTCTCGCTCGATTCACCCGGGCTCGTGCGTACCCTGAACTAGCTTGATCCTGAGTGGCGCCGGCTACTGCGGACGCACTTCGCTTGCCTCGAAACGATAGGTCGTCGAGCAGAATTCGCAGGTGACCTTCACGGCCCCATCCTCGATGGTGCTTTCGATATCATCAGCGTCCAGATTGGCGAGCACCGAGTGCAGCTTCTCGCGCGAGCAGCTGCAACGGTCAAAGACCGCCTGCGGCTCATAGACGCGAACGCCGCGCTCGTGAAACAGCCGGTAGAGCAAGCGTTCGGTTCCGACCATCGGGTCGGTCAGCTCGTCGGTGTCGATCGTCTCGACCATCACCTTGGCTTCCGCCCAGAGATCGTCATCCTCGAAGACGCCTTCCCCGTCATCGCCATCGCCGCCGGAAAGATCAGGCTGGCGCATGCGCTCCGGCGCTTCCGGCAGGAACTGCGCGACCATGCCGCCGGCACGCCAGCGATGGCGCGGCTTGCCGCTTTCATCGCGGTCGAGCAGCTCGGCAACGCCGAGCCTGACCTTGGTCGGGATCTGCTCTGACTGGCGGAAATAGACGCCAGCGATTTCTTCCAGCGTGGCGCCGTCCAGCGCAACGATGCCCTGATAGCGCTGAGTATGAGCGCCCTGGTCGATGGTGAAGGCGAGTATGCCCTTACCAAGCAGTTCATGCGAAAGGGTGCGGCCATCCTTCTCGGCGTCGGCAAGCGCATCTGCATCGTAGCGGGCATAGGCGCGCACGCGATCCGGCGTCGAGAAGTCGGCGACGACGAGATCCACCGGACCATCGCCTTTCGTCTGGACGATCAGCTTGCCTTCGAACTTCAGCGAAGTGCCGAGCAGAACCGTCAGCACGACGGTTTCGGCAACGAGCCGCGCGACCGGAAGCGGATAGTTGTGGCGCTCCAGAATTGCGTCGAGCATCGGGCCGAGCTGCACGGCGCGGCCGCGCACGTCGAGGCCTTCCACCTGGAAAGGCACGACGTGATCGTCACCGGCGAAGTCGAATTCACCAAGCCCTGGCGTCATGTCAGTCATGTCTTGCTCCTTGCCTCAGCAACTGCGTTGCGCCGGGGACATTCCTGTCCCCCGGCGCAACGTGCCCGCTGTCTCAATCGATCCCGCGATAAACGGATTGTCCACCGGATATGTGCCATCAGCCATTGCGCCGCGCACCACCCGTGGCAGTCGGCGCTTCACTGTTGCCAGGAGCGCCCTGCAGCCGCCTAGATCGTGTCGCACGGCGGCAATGTCAATAGCGGCCCTCACAGCCGCCGAAGCGCTGCGCCATCGCGCTCACCGCGGCGCTCGCAAGGGCCTAGACGAGCCCCATGCACCAGGCGATGATCGACTTCTGCGCATGCAGGCGGTTTTCGGCCTCATCGAAGACCACCGACTGCGGGCCGTCGATCACCTCGTCGGTCACCTCCTCGCCGCGGTGCGCCGGCAGGCAATGCATGAACAGCGCATCGGATGCCGCTTGCTTCATCAGCGCCTCGTTGACCTGATAGGGCTGGAAGACGTTGTGGCCGCGGGCACGATGCTCCTGGTTCATCGACACCCAGGTGTCGGTGACAACGCAATTGGCGTTGGCGACCGCCTGCTCGGCATCGTGACACAGCAGGATCTCGCCGCCGTTGTTGCGTGCCCAGTTCAGGATCTTGTCCTGCGGCTCGGAGCCAAGCGGCACCGCCATGTTCATGCGATAGCCGAAGCGGGCGGAGCCTTCGATCAGCGAGTGCAGCACGTTGTTGCCGTCGCCGGTCCAGGCAATCGTCTTGCCCTTCACCGGTCCGCGATGCTCCTCGAAGGTCATGATGTCGGCCATGATCTGGCACGGATGGGTGTCATCGGTCAGGCCGTTGATGACGGGGACCGTCGCGTGTTCTGCCAATTCCAGCAGGCGGCGATGGTCGGTGGTGCGGATCATGATCGCATCGACATAGCGCGACAGGACCTTCGCCGTATCGCCGATCGTCTCGGCGCGGCCGAGCTGCATCTCCGTGCCCGAAAGGAACAGGGTTTCGCCGCCGAGCTGGCGCATGCCGACATCGAAGGACACACGGGTGCGGGTGGACGGCTTTTCGAAGATCATCGCCAGCATCTTGCCGGCGAGCGGCTTCTCGGCGGTTCCGGCCTTGGTCGTCGCCTTTCGGACGCGGGCATCATCGATGATCGTCCGAAGATCGGCGGCCGTCATGGCCGAAAGATCGAGAAAGTGTCTGGTGCCTGCCATCGTACTCGGTTCCTCAAAAAATCCAACCTATGTGCGCCACGCAGCGGCGTGAACGCACGAAGGTCATTCTACCATCCTGGGTCAGTCTTGGCCCTATCGGTCAGGCCGCAGCGTTACCACTTGCCTTCCGCACTGCTTCGGCGGCGCGCTCGATGCGTGCGAGGCCCTCGCGTGCTTCCTCCGCCGTCACCGTCAACGGCGGCAGCAGGCGCAACACGTTGTCGCCGGCCGGCACGGCCAGGAGCTTCTCGGCGCGGATCTCCTTCAGGAGATCCGCCGAGGGGCCCTTTACCTTGATGCCCAGCATCAGGCCATCGCCGCGGATATCTTCGATGATATCGGGATAGCGATCCTTCAGCGAAGCAAGACCCTGGCGGAAGACGAGCGCGACGTCGCGCACATGGGCGAGGAAGCCATCAGCGAGGATGACGTCGAGCACGGCGTTGCCGACGGCCATCGCCAGCGGATTGCCGCCATAGGTCGAGCCATGCGTGCCCGCCACCATGCCGGCGGCCGCCTCTTCCGTCGCCAGGCAAGCGCCGAGCGGGAAGCCGCCACCGATACCCTTGGCAACGGCCATGATATCCGGGCGGATGCCCGTCCACTCATGGGCGAAAAGCTTGCCGGTGCGGCCGACGCCGGTCTGAACCTCGTCGAGGATCAGGAGCAGGCCGAATTCGTCGCAGAGGGCGCGCAGTTCCTGCATGAATTCCTTGGTCGCGGGACGGATGCCGCCCTCGCCCTGGATCGGCTCGATCAGGATCGCGGCGGTCTCCTCGGTGATCGCATTCTTGACGGCTGCGAGGTCGCCGAACGGAACCTGGTAGAACCCTGGGGCCTTTGGCCCGAAACCTTCAATGTACTTTTGCTGACCACCGGCCGCGATCGTCGCGATCGTGCGGCCGTGGAAGGCGCCCTCGAAGGTGATGATGTGAAACTTCTCCGGCTGGCCTTTGGCGAAGTGGTAGCGCCGCGCCGTCTTGATCGCGCATTCCAGCGCTTCCGCACCGGAATTGGTGAAGAAGACCCGATCAGCAAAGGTTACGGCGGCCAGGCGGCGTCCAAGACTTTCCTGACCGGGAACCTCGTAAAGGTTGGAAAGGTGCCAAACCTTCTCGGCCTGCGCCTTCAGCGCCTCGACGAGATGCGGATGCGCATGGCCGAGCGAGTTCACGGCAACGCCGGCAGCGAAGTCGAGATAGCGCGAGCCGTCTTCGGCGATCAGCCAGACGCCCTCTCCTCGCTCGAAACGCAACGGCGCGCGCATGTAGGTATCGTAAAGCGGCGTGGTTGCAGTCATGCGAGGCTCTCCTTCACTCCAATCGGCATCGGTCCCGCTGCTTCATGCGGCCCGATAAAAATCAAAAATGCCGCCTTTCGGCGGCGCAGGCACTATTCCTATTTCGCACTGCAATGTCAACAAAACCAAGCCTTGCAGCGCGGTAACGAGATCCATTTCCCTGCGACGAAAAAATCGGCCGGAAGGGCTTGCAAAAATGCAACGCTGATCGAGCAAGTTGGGGAAAACTACGAATTCGATTCGGCGTGATTCCCCGGACTCTTGCCACGGAGTCCGGCGGTCAGTACGTTAACATTCAATTACTAGACGCATGCGGCGGACCTAGTCACCAAAAGAGTTATCGCGTTTGCAACCTCGAGATTCAACCGGGGTGCGGTGAGGGATTCTGCCATCCCCAACGCTGAGAACGGAGAGTGCAGAAATGAACTGGACTGACGAGCGGGTGGAGAAACTGAAGAAGCTTTGGTCCGAGGGCCTGAGCGCAAGCCAGATCGCGGCACAGCTCGGCGGCGTCAGCCGTAACGCTGTCATCGGCAAGGTTCATCGCCTGAGCCTTCCCGGCCGCGCCAAAGCCGGCGGCAGCACCACTGCGGCAGCCCGCCCGAAGCGGCCGACCTCGGCGCCGCGCGCTCCGAACTACGCCTCGCGCGTTTCGACCCGCACCGTTGCCCGTCCGTCCGGCGCCACCGTCCTCAAGGAAGAGATCGAAGTCGATCTCGTTGCCGAGCAGGATTTCAGCATCCAGACCGACGTGGTCGTGCCGATGTCGCGCCGCCTCGAGCTGACCCAGCTCACCGAACGCACCTGCAAGTGGCCGATCGGCGACCCGCTGAAGGAAGAGTTCCACTTCTGCGGCAACGATTCCCCGGAAGCTTCGCCCTATTGCAGCTTCCATGCGCGGCTTGCCTACCAGCCATCCGCCGAGCGCCGTCGGATGCGCTAAGGATCCGCACAGGACCAAAACGAAAGGGGCCGATCGGCCCCTTTTTCATTGACTTCTGTTTGCCCTTCTCAGCTTTCGAGCGAGTAGCCGGCGCCGCGCACGGTGCGGATGACATCAGGCATGGTCGAGAAGTTCAGCGCCTTGCGCAGGCGGCCGACATGCACGTCGACGGTCCGCTCGTCGACATAGATGTCGTGGCCCCAGACGCCGTCCAGCAACTGCGAGCGCGAGAAGACACGGCCCGGAGAGGACATCAGGAACTCCAGCAGGCGGAACTCCGTCGGCCCCAGGCGAACTTCGCGGCTGCGACGATGGACGCGATGGGTTTCCCGGTCGAGCTCGATGTCGCCGCAGCGCAGCAGCGTCGAGAGAACTTCGGGCTTCGCCCGGCGGAGCATCGCCTTGACGCGGGCCATCAGCTCCGGCGTGGAGAAGGGCTTGACCACATAGTCGTCGGCCCCGGTCGCGAGACCGCGAACGCGCTCGCTTTCCTCGCCGCGCGCCGTCAGCATGATGATCGGCAGCCGCTCCGTCTCCGGGCGCTGGCGCAACCTACGGCAAAGCTCGATGCCGGAGACGCCAGGCAACATCCAGTCGAGGATCAGAAGGTCGGGCAGGCGTTCCTGTAGCCGGATCTCCGCCTCGTCACCCCTGAGGATCGTATCGACGTCGAAGCCTTCAGCTTCCAGATTGTAACGCAGCAGGACGCTCAGCGCCTCTTCGTCTTCGACCACGGCGATTTTTGGCAACATCAGGTAACGTCTCCTTACCGCGAGCGCCGCGCGGGTCCAGCGGACCGGCCGGCACTCAGACACTCTAAATCTGGAGCATCCCCGCCATTTTCAAAGGCGGTGCGAAAAGCCGCATGCTTCAGATGCAGGAATTCGGGGCCGCGACCGAAGCCGCGACCGGATGATACTCATGGGCATGCATTGCGAACGGCGCGTTTGACGCCAGAGCGGGATGAGGAAAAGTGTATGCGGTTGTCCCCCGCATCCCGCTCAAACCTTCTAGTCGTTGACCGAGCCCAACGTCGACGTGTTGTCATCCTTCGGGCGCTCGCCCTCCGGCTGGGCACCCGTCGCCATGTAATAGATCGTCTCGGCGATGTTGGTCGCGTGGTCGCCGATACGCTCGATGTTCTTGGCACAGAACAGAAGATGCGTGCAGGGCGTGATGTTGCGCGGATCTTCCATCATGTAGGTGAGCAGCTCGCGGAACAGCGAGGTGTAGATCGCGTCGATCTCCTCGTCGCGTTCGCGAATGCTATTGGCCTTTTCCGGCGAACGCGAGGCATAGACGTCGAGCACTTCCTTGAGCTGCACCAGAGCGAGTTCGGCGAGATGCTCGAGACCGCGGGCGAGCTTGCGCGGGATGCCCGAACCGGCAACCGCGATCACGCGCTTGGCAGTGTTCTTGCCGAGGTCGCCGACACGCTCCAGGTCGGAGGCGATGCGGATCGACCCCATGATCTCGCGAAGGTCGGCGGCGACCGGCTGGCGCTTGGCGATCGTGACAATCGCCTTCTCGCCGATCTGGCGCTCGGCATCATCGAGAACGGTGTCGTCCGAGATTACCTTTTGCGCCAGCGCCAGGTCGGAATTGACTAGGGCGCGGACGGATTCGGCGACCATCTGCTCGGCGAGACCGCCCATTTCCGAGATGCGGCGCGTCAGGTACTTCAGTTCTTCGTCATAGGCGGACATGATATGCATGGACATGATCGTCGATCCTTACAGGCGCTTTCCAGTGACTGTTGCAGCCGTGATTGGCCTCAGCCGAAGCGGCCCATGATGTAATCCTGGGTGCGCTGGTCATCCGGATTGGTGAACATCTTGTCGGTGTCGTTCTCCTCGACGAGATTGCCGAGGTGGAACATGGCGGTGCGCTGCGACACGCGGGCGGCCTGCTGCATCGAGTGGGTCACGATGACGATCGTGAAGTTCGTGCGCAGTTCGTGGATGAGTTCCTCGACCTTGGCGGTCGCGATCGGGTCGAGTGCCGAGCAGGGCTCGTCCATCAGGATGACTTCCGGGCTGACGGCAACAGCGCGTGCGATGCAAAGGCGCTGCTGCTGACCACCGGAGAGGCCGGTGCCCGGCTCCTGCAGGCGGTCCTTCACCTCGTTCCACAAACCTGCCTTCTGCAGGCTGGTCTCGACCACATCGTCAAAGTCCGCCTTGGTGCGGGCAAGTCCGTGGATGCGCGGACCGTAGGCGACGTTGTCGTAGATCGACTTCGGGAACGGGTTCGGCTTCTGGAAGACCATGCCGACGCGGGCGCGCAGCTCGACCACGTCAATGGTCGGGTCGTAGATGTCGTCCTCATCGAGCGTGATCTTGCCGGTGACGCGGCAGTTCTCGATGGTGTCGTTCATGCGGTTCAGCGTGCGCAGGAAGGTCGACTTGCCGCAGCCCGACGGACCGATCAGCGCCGTTACCGTGTTCTCGCGGATGTTGAGGTTGACGTCGAAAAGCGCCCGCTTCTCGCCGTAGTAGACCGACACATCCTTGCCGATCATCTTGAAGGGAACCGTGTTCATTTTCTGATCCAAGGCTTTCTCGACCGCTGCTTCTGACATGATGTTCATAGTAATTACCTCACTACCAACGGCGCTCAAAGCGACGTCGCAACAGAATGGCGCCAAGGTTCATGACGACGAGGAAGATGAGAAGTATGATGATCGCGCCGGAGGTGCGCTCGACGAAGGCGCGTTCCGCCTCGTTGGCCCACATGTAGATCTGCACCGGCAGCGCTGTCGATGGCTCCATCGGCGAACCGGGATAGTCGACGACGAAGGCGACCATGCCGATCAACAGCAACGGCGCGGTTTCGCCAAGCGCATGGGCAAGGCCGATGATCGTACCGGTCAGAATGCCCGGCATCGCCAGCGGCAGAACGTGGTGGAAGATGGTCTGCATCTTCGAGGCACCGAGACCGAGCGCCGCCGAACGGATGGACGGCGGAACCGCCTTCAAGGCCGCGCGGGTGGCGATGATGATCGTCGGCAGGGTCATCAGCGTCAGCACGAAACCGCCGACGACGGCCGCCGAACGCGGCATGCCGGCAAAGTTGATGAAGACGGCGAGACCCAACAGACCGTAGACGATCGACGGAACGGCCGCGAGGTTGTTGATGTTGACCTCGATCAGGTCGGTGAGCCGGTTCTTCGGAGCGAACTCTTCGAGATAGATCGAGGCGGCAACGCCGATCGGCAACGACAGCAGGAGCACGATCAGCATCATGTAGAACGAGCCGAGGGCGGCAACGCCGACGCCCGCCGCTTCAGGACGGCTGGAGGCGCCGAAGGTGAAGATGCCGGTGTTGAAGCTCTTCTTCAGGACGCCGGCGCTTTCGAGCTCGTTCATCCAGGTGACCTGCTGGTCCTTGACCTTGCGCTTGCTCTCTTCGACCTTGAGGTCGATCTGCCCCTTGTTGGCGGAGTCGATGTTGGCTTCGGCCAAAAGGGTGACTGGAATGGTCTTGCCGATGATGGACG
This sequence comes from Sinorhizobium sp. NFACC03, assembly GCF_900103435.1. NCBI lineage: Bacteria > Pseudomonadati > Pseudomonadota > Alphaproteobacteria > Hyphomicrobiales > Rhizobiaceae > Sinorhizobium > Sinorhizobium sp. NFACC03. The sequence goes on along the minus strand of NZ_FMXF01000001.1, from coordinate 73,997 downwards.
GATCCGCCACGACCATGTCGCGCAAGAGCGTACGGGAGCTCGCAGAGACCATATCGGTCGCCTGCTTGACCAGCGGCCGCTTGGTCGCATCGATGCCGAGCTGCTTGATGAGCGCATCGCGCACCAGCAGCGGATAGTTGGCGGTCATCAGTACCTTGCTGTCGGTCGTGCGTTCGCCGTTGGGGTCGATCACCTTTTCGGTGAATTCGATCGGCAGCGTGATCGTCGTCTGCTGGAACGCGGTGTAGCCGTTGGAAATGACGGTCCACAGCAGCAGCGCCAGGAAGAAGAGACCGGTGCTGATTGCCGCAATGCCGTAGGCGCGGAACCGGCGTTCGGCAGCGTAGCGGCGCTTGATGCCGATATCGCGTTTTGCGGATTCGGGACGGGCGGAGATCCGGACGGTCGGGGAAGCGATGTCGGTCATTCGTACTGTTCCCGGTATTTGCGCACGATGTAGAGCGCGTAAATGTTGAGGCCGAGCGTGATGACAAAGAGCGTGATGCCCAGCGCGAAGGCCACCAGCGTCTGCGGCGAGGTGAACTCGAGGTCGCCCGTCAACTGGTTGACGATCTTCACGGTCACCGTCGTCATCGGCTCGAAGGGATTGATCTGCATGCGGGCCGCGACACCGGCTGCCAGCACCACGATCATCGTTTCGCCGACGGCACGCGATGCGGTCAGAAGCAGCGCGCCGACGATGCCGGGAAGTGCTGCCGGGAGAATAACCTTCTTGACCGTTTCCGAGCGGGTGGCACCGAGACCGAGCGAGCCGTCACGCAATGCGCGCGGCACCTGGGTGATGATGTCGTCCGAGAGCGACGACACGAACGGGATCAGCATGATGCCCATGACGATGCCTGCGGTGACCACGCTCTGCGCCTGGATGAAGTTCTGGTAATTGCCGGTGGCAAGACCGTTCAGCTGCGCCGAGATATCACGCAGGAACGGACCAACGGTCACGAGAGCGAAGAAACCGTAGACGATGGTCGGGATGCCGGCGAGGACTTCGAGCAGCGGCTTTGCGGTCGAACGCAAGCGCGGGCTTGCATACTCCGCCATGTAGATGGCTGCGAAGAGGCCGATCGGCACCGCAAAGAGCATGGCGACGAAGGCGATGTAGAGCGTGCCGGTGAGAAGCGGGATCAGGCCGAACTGGCCGGAGGCGCCGCCGCTGCCGGCAGCAGCGAAACGCGGATCCCAGACCGTGCCGAAGAAGAACTCGAACGGCGAGACCATGGTGAAGAAGCGGCCGGCTTCCGACAGCATCGAGGCGACGATGCCGACCGTCGTCAGGATGGCGATGGAAGACGCGACGATCAGCGAGCCGAGAATGACCCGCTCGACCTGGTTGCGTGCACGGAAGCGGGTGGCGATGTTGCGGATGGCGTAGATGCCGCCGGCAATCGCGATCAACAGTACGGCCGCGGTCATCAGCCAACGGTTGGTGGCGGTCATCGCGTTGAAATGCTGGGCGACGGTGACCATGTAGGGCTCGCCTTCGCCGGCCAGGGCGACGCCCTTGGCTGCGAGCGTCGAGCGGAGATTGGCGGCACCGCTTTGAAGTGCCGCGACCTCCTCGCCGCTCAGGCGCAGCAGACCACCGGCAACGGACTTGACCTGGCCGAGCGCGAGCTGAACCGCAGCGGTCCCCTGGCTCTGGACGGTGTCCGGCAGGGCCGCGCGCGTGCTCCCGTCAATATACATAGGAGCGGCAATCAGCCAGGTGCCGAGAACGAGCGCCGCCGGCAGCATCGCCCAGATAGCGACGTAGCTACCGTGATAGCCGGGCAAGGAATGAAGGTTGGAGAGCTTGCCGCCAGCCTGCGCCAGCGAACGTGCGCGACCGGCAAAATAGGCAATGAAACCAATAACAATAATTAGCAAAAGAAGGAGCGAGGTACTCATCCGCACGTCTCCCCGGTATCGCCCGTCATGGGCCGCCGGCAAATCGAATGAAGGCATGCCCCGGCGCGAAGGATATCGCGCCGGGGCTTGTCGTTATCAGAGCATGTTGCCGGCTGCGAAAGCCTTGCGGATTTCTTCGCGCTCGGCGTCCGGAGCAGCAACCAGGCCGTACTCGGCGAGCGGGCTGTCCGGGCCGATCATCTGGTCGTTGATGAAGAACTCAACATATTCCTTGAGGCCCGGGATAACGCCGAGGTGTGCCTTCTTGACGTAGAAGAACAGCGGGCGGGAAACCGGATACTCGCCGGAAGCGATCGTTTCGGTCGACGGTACGATGCCGTTGACGGTCGCGACCTTCAGCTTGTCGGCGTTGTTTTCGTAGAAGGACAGGCCGAAGACGCCGATGCCGTTCTTGTTGGCAGCGATACGGGCGAGCGTCTCGGTGTAGTCGCCGTCGATGTCGACAGCCATGCCGTCCTTACGGACCGCGACGCACTTGCTGTGCTGCTGCTTTTCATCGGCAACGGCAGCCTTGATGACGTCAACGGCGCCGGCGTTCTTGCAGCCTGCAGCCAGGATCTTCTCTTCGAAGACTTCGCGGGTGCCGTGCTTTTCGCCCGGGATGAAGGCGGCGATTTCAACTTCCGGAAGGGCGGAGTTGACTTCCGACCACTTCTTGTAGGGGTTGGCAACGATCTTGCCATCGACGACGACTTCAGCAGCGAGAGCCTTGTAGAGGTCTTCCGGCTTCAGGGCGAGGTCGGCATTGCCGGCGTCGGTCGCGAAGACGATACCGTCATAGCCGATCTTGACTTCCTGGATTTCGGTCACGCCAGCGGCCTTGCAGGCCTCGACTTCGCTGTCCTTGATCTTGCGCGAGGAGTTCGCGACGTCGATGGTGTCCGGGCCGACGCCCTTGCAGAATTCCTTCAGGCCGGCCGAGGAGCCGCCAGATTCAACGACCGGGGTCTTGAAGTCGGGGAAGGTCTCGCCGAACGTCTCGGCTACGATCTTGGCGTAGGGAAGAACGGTCGAGGAGCCAGCGACCTGAACCTGGTCACGGGCGGCGGCTGCGCCGGCAAATGCGGCAGACGCTACCAGCGCCGCGACAGTGAGTTTAAGAGCTTTCATAAAAGTTCTCCCGGAATGGGCTTGTGTTGGTGTGCGCCAAGCGTTGCAGCGCTCTTCGCCGTCTTATCGGCTGCCCCTAGTTAGCGGCCGATGGCCACACCTTTTATGTCAGTTTGACGAAACATTTATGACAGCTCATGTCATTGAAAATGCTAAGGGAAAATGAACGGTCCCGGCTTTTCCAGCGCCAATATGTCAGAACCGGACCGTAAAAGTCGTACCTTTGCCGATCTCAGAATGGATCAGCAGCCGGGCACGGTGCCGGGTGAGGATGTGTTTGACGATGGCAAGGCCCAATCCGGTGCCCTTTTTCGAGCGGCTGGCCTCGACATTGACCCGATAAAAACGCTCGGTAATGCGCGGGACATGCTCGGCGGGGATGCCCGGCCCATAGTCCTTCACGATCACCTCGGCCTGTGCCCCTTCTTCGCCGCCACGCAAGGTTATGTCGACCTTCTTGCCCTCCTGGCCGTACTTGCAGGCATTCTCGATCAGGTTCTCGAAGACTTCGATGAGTTCGTCGCGATCGCCCTGCACGATGACGGGTTTGTCCGGCACCACGAGAGAGACCGTGACGTCGAGGTCCTTCGCCAGCGGCAGGAGGCTGTCGCGGACATGGCCGAGCAAGGGCGCAAGGTCCACCGGATCGTCCGGCGCGATATGCGAGCGCAACTCCAGTCGCGAGAGCGACAGGAGGTCGTCGACGAGGCGGCTCATGCGCGTCACCTGCTCATGCATGATGCCGAAGAATTTTTCCTGCGCCTTCAAGTCGTTGCGCGCGGGGCCCTGGAGGGTCTCGATGAAACCGCGAAGCGATGCCAGCGGCGTGCGCAGCTCATGGCTGGCATTGGCCACGAAATCCGACCGCATGCGGTCGATGCGGCGCGCCTGCGAGATATCGCGAAAGGTGATCAGGAAGATGCGGGGTGTTCGTCCCTCGCCGCCGATTTCAGCGGGTGCCACGCGCACGACATAGACGGCATCCGACGGCAGGCGCTCGGTATGCTCGATCTGGTTGGCCTTGCCGGTCGCCATCGTCTCGCGGATCATGTCGAGAACACCGGGCGAACGCACCCGGGCGGCCAGGTAAGTGTTCGGCGGAATGGTGCCGAAGGCTTTCTCCGCGGCGATGTTCTGGAAAACCACCGTCTCATCGGCGGCGACGACCAACACCGGCATGTCGAGCGCATTCAGCGCCGGCACCAGCGGATCGCTGGTCGGGCCATCGACGGCCACCGCCTTGGCCGGGCTCAAGATCACCGAGGCCGGCGCACTGCGGTTGAGCAGCGCCGCAACCAGAACGATCCAGAAGGGAAGCACGATAAGGAAATGGATGCCGGCAAAGGTCGCAAGGATCGCCAAAAGCAGGGTGAGGCCCAGCAGCCAGCGCTCAGCCTTCAGCCGCGGCACCAGGTCCCGCCAGAACGCTTTCGAACCGTCCACCTCGACATCCTCATGAATCACTTTGTCTTCCTCCCGGACCAAAATGATCGAGGAATAGCGATCCTTCATGACATGATTTTCACGACCGGCTTGAATCCGCAATGCAATTGTGGCCTCCTCCAAGGAAATCGGGCCTTGAGCACCGCGACTTTTCGGCGCTGCTTGGAGCTGCAGAAGTTTGAAAACGCGCATGATCCTGCCGATGATCGAAGCCGGTTTTCGGGCCCGTGCGCCAAGCCGAAGGGGCGAGCATATGGCGTTAGCGGAGACGGCGGAAAAGGCGGAAAGCCGCGCAGTGGAGCTGCAGATCGACGGCAAGAGCCGCGTCTTCGACATCGACAATCCCGAGTTGCCGAAGTGGATCGATGACGCAGCGTTTGCGTCCGATGACTATCCCTACAAGAAGAAGCTCGACGAGGAAGAATATCTCGAGACGCTGGAGAAGCTTCAGATCGAGCTGGTCAAGGTTCAGCTCTGGCAGCAGAAAACCGGAAAACGCATCATCGCGCTGTTCGAGGGCCGCGACGCCGCCGGCAAGGGCGGCGCGATCCATGCGACCATGGGCAACCTGAACCCACGCTGGGCCCGCATCGTGGCGCTGACGAAGCCGACAGAGACTGAGCGCGGGCAATGGTATTTTCAGCGCTATGTCGCGACCATGCCGACGGCTGGGGAATTCGTGCTGTTCGACCGCTCCTGGTACAACCGCGCAGGCGTCGAGCCGGTCATGGGCTTTTGCACGCCCGAGCAGCACAAGCAGTTCCTGAAGCAGGCGCCTCGCTTCGAAAAGATGATCGTGCACGAGGATATCCAGTTCTTCAAATTCTGGATCAACATCGGCCGCGAGATGCAGCTCAAGCGCTTCCACGATCGCTGCCACGATCCGCTGAAGATCTGGAAGCTGTCGCCGATGGACATCGCCGCCCTCAACAAGTGGGACGACTACACGGCAAAGCGCAACGAGATGCTGAAGGCAACACACACGGACCACGCACCCTGGACCGTGGTGCGCGGCAACGACAAGCGACGCGCGCGCCTCAATCTCATCCGCCACATCCTCTCCACGCTCGACTATGACGGCAAGGACAAGAGCGCGATCGGTGAGGTCGACGACAAGATTGTCGGGTCCGGCCCGGGCTTTCTGAAATAGCGCCCATACGACAGCGGCCGAAGGCGACGGCCCCGCCAGAGGGCGGCCAATGCGGTCGCCCATTGGGGTCAGGCTTGAGGACACCGAGGCCCTCGAGCGGGACTTATTGGCCCGGAAGGACGCGTATAGCGTAGAGGGTGAGCCCCTTGCCCTCACCGCTGATATCGCTGTTGATCACGATCCGGCCGGCGGAGTTCGGCGCAAGGCTGCGATCGAAGGTGATCTTGAACAGCATGTCGAGCCGCTCGTCATGCACCGTGAAGCGATGACGGCCGCATTCGCCGAGCGAAGAGAAATTGCACTCGACGGCAAATTCGGTCGTCTTGCCCGGCTGGGCCTGCACCGTCAGCGCCATGGTCGAGGTTTTGCCGGACAGCTGCGCCAGGACCGTTGCCGGGATCTCGATGGTGATGTCGCCTTCCGTTTCGGCAACCGAGGAAGTCAACTGGATGCGCTTGCCACCGTCGTCATCCACCGGCTCGGCCTTGGCGCGTGAGCCCGCCACGACCGCGGCAGTGTTTTCAGGCGCAAAGACTTCCACCCAGTCACCGGTGAAGCCCTGCTGGGCGCCGAGCGTTTGCAGACCGGCAGCGCCGTCGAAATCTTCCGATGCCACCGATGCCGGCGGGTTGGCGACGTTGGTGTCGCGTTCGGCCGCGGATTTCAGAAGATCATTGGTCTGCACCCACCAGGCGGCAGCACCTGCGGCTGCGGCAAGGGTGACGACCACCATGGTGAAGGACAGGAAGCGGCTGCGCTTGCGGCGGCGCTTTCGATCGGTATCTCCACGAACCTCGGGCGCGGCGGCGGCTTCCGCGCTCTTTGCAGCAGTATCCGCTGCCGCACGCGTCGAGACGACCGGACCATCACGGTCGGCCCGAAGGCCGCCGAGACTGCCGTCATTCGCGGCGGGACGGGACGCATCGGCGGCAAAGCCAGGCTCGCGGCGGTCCGCCGCCGGCGACTGCGCTTGGGCCTGAGGCCGGGATTGCGGCTCGATACGCGCCTGCTCCGGGCCACGTGCGCGGACGTTATCATCGACACTGACGACGGGAGGTGTGGCAACGGGAGGCGCCGGTTGCCGAGCCCTGAGGGCGGCACGCTCCTCCGTTTCGATCGCATGGATCACCGCCTCCAGCCGATGGCGCTGCTGGGCGATGACGTTGACGTCCTCAATTCCCTGTTTCTGCAGCCCGGCTTCCAGCGCCTGGCGGGCCGACTGGTAGATGCGCGCGCGCGTTTCCGCGCTGGCGCGGTCGGAGCGCTCGAGCGCATTTCTGATCGCAGTCTCAAGTCCGCTCACATCAAGTCCTCTGTGTAGGCAGGGCTTTGGGCCCGCCGGCGCGCTCCAGCTGATCGGTACCCCTCGATCTTTCTCCAAGGGCCTAACGGTTAAATCTGGAGGCACGCCGTTGGTTTTGTTAACAATTGCGTAACCGCTGCTTTCGGAATCCGCAAGTCCGGCGGCCCAGTCGACCGGCCAAGCCCGGGGAAAACGCGACAACTTCGCAGGCACAATGCAGGATAAGCCGGCGTCGCCGGCGCGAAAACCACCTCTTTGCAAGCGATGAACTTGCTGCTATCTGTTTTGACGTTTACGCTAACGTCAAAGTTCAATGCGCCAATCGAGGGATGGAGAAACCGATGCCGCTTCCGCCAATTCTTTCCGGAACGACGAGACTGCCGGTCGTCGGCGCGCCCCTGTTCATCATCTCCAATCCGCAGTTGACGATTGCACAGTGCAAGGCCGGTGTGATCGGCGCCTTCCCAGCGCTCAACGCTCGTCCGCATTCGCAGCTCGACGAATGGCTTGCAGAGATCACCGAGACGCTCGCCGATCACGACGCCAAGAACCCGGGCCGGCGCGCCGCGCCCTTCGCCGTCAACCAGATCGTGCACAAGTCCAACGCGCGTCTCGAACAGGACCTGATGCTTTGCATCAAATACAAGGTTCCGGTGGTCATTTCCTCGCTCGGCGCCGTGCCCGAGGTCAATGCCGCGATCCATTCCTACGGTGGCATCGTGCTGCATGACATCATCAACAACCGCCACGCCAATTCGGCGATCCGCAAGGGCGCCGATGGCCTGATCGCCGTTGCTGCCGGCGCCGGCGGTCATGCCGGCACGCTTTCGCCGTTTGCGCTCATCCAGGAAATCCGCTCCTGGTTCGACGGCCCGCTGCTTCTTTCCGGCGCGATCGCCACCGGCGGCGCCATCCTGGCCGCCCAGGCGATGGGTGCCGACATGGCCTATATCGGCTCGCCGTTCATCGCGACGGAAGAGGCGCGCGCCACCGACGCCTACAAGCAGATGATCGTCGACAGCAACGCCGCCGACATTGTCTATTCCAATTATTTCACCGGCATTCACGGCAACTACCTGAAGCCCTCGATCGCTTCTGCCGGCATGGATCCGGACAATCTGCCGGAAGCAGATCCGTCGAAGATGGACTTTGGCGCCGCAACCGACAGCGCCAAGGCCTGGAAGGACATCTGGGGCTGCGGCCAGGGCATCGGCGCGGTCAAGGAAGTGACCTCCGTCGCCCGTCTCGTCGACCGGCTCGAGCGCGAATACGATGCGGCACGTACCCGCCTTGGCCTGAACGCCATGCCCGTCGCGGCCACCAACAAGGAATTTTCAAGTTCTCGAAACTGATGGCTTGAAATCTTGGCGCTTTGCGTTTATCAGCGCCTCACATTCGTTCCGCGGTCTTCCGCGGAACCGCCTCCGGGCCGCTTTAGCTCAGTCGGTAGAGCACATCATTCGTAATGATGGGGTCACGTGTTCGAGTCACGTAAGCGGCACCATTCTTCTCCGGAAATCAAATCGAACTCCATTCAGCAGACTGGTGCGGTGGTTCCCGAGTCCGCGTTTCGGCGCTTTCGATTGCGGCAAGGCGACCGTTGCAGGTCGCGACGCAGAACGGCGTTATGCCGCGTGGATCTTCCAACCATTAGCCAGGTCCGACATAGCTCCAGGCGCATCCACGCCGCCCAACCAAATTTCCAAACCTTTGGCGCTCGGCAGTTGGCGCTTTTCCGGGAACCATGGCCGGCTCGGGGCGACAGCGATAAGCAACCCCTCATCACTACCGATCGCAGCAAAGCCGGGAGAGGCCGGTCCGAGCGTTGCGACCCCGAACGTCCGGGCGGCCTCGGCAACGACACTCCCGACGTCTTCGGTCGGAAGTCCGACCTCGCTGAGGCCGGATAAATCAGCGCCGCTGAACGGCCGCTTTCCAGCCGGGCCGATTAGCCTGCGGCGGCCGATCAATTCCAGCACCGAGCTATCGGGACCATCGAAGTAGATAGATTTTGACTGCCAATGCCCCTCAAGAATGAAGCACTCTCCGCTATCCGGTTCCCGTTGGAGAGGCGTACGTTCCTTCAGCCATTCTATTGCGGCATCAAACCGATCATAGGGCACATTGAAAGCCAGGTGCACGCTGTGTGGTGCATCTCCAATGGCGGAGGTCAGCCGGATTTCGCTCCATCCCACTTGGATGGAATTCCCGGCTGTCGGCAGTTCCAGCACATCGCGAAAGAAGGCTGCACTCTTCGAGACATCCGATGCAGGGAGTGTCAGTCTATTTATGCGCATGAAATCCGCTCCCGACGACGCGATTGGCTTTATCGGGCGATTTGTTACGACCTCAACCTGAGTTGAGGTCAAGCGGCATCGCATTCAACCGATTTTCGGCACAGTGACCGCCGATGCGCATGCATTCACCCGAATGACGGAATGCGTGAAGATGGCTCCATCGAAACCGAGTGCAGCAATCCGAACCGGCGCTCACAGAGAAGACAGGGCGATGAAAGGCATCAGAAAACTGGCCGTTCTTCTGGCGGCATCGGCGGCAATCTTTTCGACCATCCAGTCACCCGCGCAGTCCGCGGAATCGTCCGGCAAGGCCGCACAGGCTCAGTCCGCCGAGGCCGCCCAATCGGAGAAAATTCGGCTGACACGCAACAGCGCGGCCTATTGGACCGTGACCTTCAACAACCCACCGCTCAACATCGTGGGTCCGACCGAGGTCCGCCAACTCGTCAAGATCCTCGACCGGATCGAGGCCGATCCGAACGTCAAGGTCGTCGTCTTCGACAGCTCGGTACCGGGCTACTTCGTGGCGCACTACGATCTTCTGAAGCCGCTCGAAGATTCGACCGGCATGCCCTCCGGGCCGACTGGCATGCATCCCGTGCCCGATTTCATGACACGCCTCAGCCGTATGAAGGCCGTGACGATCGTTTCCATTCGCGGGCGGGCAAGCGGCATCGGCAGCGAACTGGCGCTTGCGGCCGACATGCGTTTCGCCAGCCGCGAGAAAGCGGTACTATCGCAGTTCGAAGTCGGTGCCGGTTTCGTCCCGGGCGGCGGGCCGATGGCCTACCTGCCTCGCCTCGTTGGCCGCGGCCGAGCGATCGAAATTCTGATCGGCGCGGATGATTTCAACGGTGAACTGGCCGAACGCTACGCCTACGTGAACAGAGCACTACCGGACGTGGAACTGGATGCCTTTGTCGATGGCCTGGCGAACCGCATCGCCTCGTTCGATCAATATGCCATTGTCGAGACCAAGAAGCTGATTGACAGAGCCAGCCTGCCACCGCAGGCGGAAATGCAACCCGGGTGGGATGCGTTCATCACTTCGGTCCAGCGCCCAGCGGCGCAATCCCGCGTCAAGGCGTTGGTCGAGCAGGGACTGCAGCAACCCGGCGACGTTGAAAGGAACCTCGGCCACTACACCGCGAAGTACCGCGAGTAGCCGGTGCCATGCCAATCGGCGGCTCAACGGGAGCCGCCGCGTCAAAGGGAGCGAAAGATGAAGATACTGATGGTTCTGACCTCACATGACCAGCTTGGCAATACCGGCAAACCGACCGGTTTCTGGCTCGAGGAATTCGCTGCGCCCTATTACGTTTTCCGGGATGCAGGCGTCGACATTACCCTGGCCTCGCCCAAGGGTGGGCAGCCGCCGATCGACCCGAAAAGCGACGATCCGGGCAACCAGACCGAAGCGATGGCCCGCTTCAAGGACGATCCCGCCGCGCAACGGGTCCTCGCCAACACCCACCGGCTTGCCGACGTCAAGGCCGACGATTTCGACGCGGTGTTCTATCCGGGCGGTCACGGACCAATGTGGGACCTCGCCAACGACGTGAACTCGATCGCGCTGATCGAGAGCTTCTACAATGCCGGCAAGCCGGTCGCTGCCGTCTGCCATGGGCCGGGGGTGCTCCGCAAGGTAACCTATCAGGGTGAGCCTATCGTCAAGGGAAAGCGCGTCACCGGCTTCACCAACTCGGAGGAGGAAGCCGTGCAACTGACGGATGTCGTCCCCTTCCTCGTCGAAGACGAATTGAAGCGTCTCGGCGGTCGCTTCGAAAAGGCGGCCGATTGGGCGGATTTCACGGTCGTCGATGGCCGTCTCGTCACCGGACAGAATCCGGCGTCCTCGACCTCTGGCGCCAAGGAATTGCTGAAGCTTCTGCGGTGAATGCGAGGTGGCGGCCGGCATTTCAGCCGGCCGCTACATTCACAACGGGACATCAAACCCAGACCAACCTGCCGTTTCAGCCGTCACTTCAGGTTGCCGTCGCCACTGCGATCCGCAGTCTTGAAGTCGGCCATCACCCTGTCCAGAAACTCCTTCTGGGTGACCTTGCCGTCGCTGTTGGCGTCGGTGGCTGCAAACTGCTGAGCGTTCAGCGCCTGCTTCGTCTCGTCGGGGCTGAGACTTCCGTCCTTGTTCTTGTCCAGGTTGGCAAAGGCGGCCGTCATGAAGCTCTCGTATTCGGAACGTTCGACCGCGCCGTCCTTGTTGCTGTCGAGCGCACTCATCTGGCCCTGGTTCATCGTTGCAGCCTGCTGCGCGACAGCGAGACCAGCCGGGTAGAACACAAGGACGCTCAAAAGAACGAGCTTTCTCATCCCTCAACCTTCCGCGATCAATAGTAGCGGCACGTCAGCGCATTGCCGGCTGCAGCGCCAAGTGTAGCACCACCGCCAACCGCCCAGAGCTGACCAGTACCAGAGCCAATCGTCGAGCCGATCAGGCCGCCGACGATTGCGCCACCCACCGTTCCGGCAATGCAGCCGAATTCGTTGCCCGTCGGGCCGCTCTTCGACACGTAGGCAGATTGGCACCCGGACAAGGCTAGGGCGCCGGCAAGAATGATAGTTACGGTCTGTTTGCTCATTTTATCCTCCAATATGGCCGTCTGTTTGGAATAGAGATCGGGCGGAGGCGCCATTGAGTGGCGTCGGATGTAAATAAGCTTCCGAGTATGCTCCCAGGATAAGGGAGGCTCTTCTGTTTTTTCTGAAGCAGCTCACCAATAAAACACAAAGTCCGGAGACAAGGGCCCCAAACTTGACGGGCAAATACTACCCTTTGCCGCCGGCAATGACAATGTTCCGCGTAGTATTAGCTTTCCCGCCGCAATAACCCACAGCCTTGGCCAGGGACGTGCGCCGACGGACGAAAAACCCCCTCGCCCTAGATTTATTTGGGTCTCCCGCGAGATATCATCGTTTGTGGCCTGGCGGCGAGCGGGCTAGGTCTGGCTTGCCCGGCACGGGCCTCTTGCTTTCACCTCGCGTATCCACCGCACGGACGAAACGCACATTCAGCGGGACCGACCCGATTATCCGCTGCTGTTTCGGGCAGATGCCCGATCCGGCCAAACCATGGGCATCCCCGCCTTGCAAGAAAGAGCAGACCGAATGGATAGAATGACGACAATCAAATTAGGGCTTACTACTGCAATCCTCTTTTCACTCACCGCGACCGTCTTTGCCGCCGACGGCGAGCAGGCCCGAATTGCCGCAGCCGTGGACAAGGCAATCCGACCGATCATGGGCGAATACAAGGTGCCGGGCATGGCGATCGCGGTCACCGTTGACGGCCAGCACTACTTCGTCAACTACGGCGTCGCCTCCAAGGAAACGAAGGCGCCCGTCACCGAAAACACACTGTTCGAGCTGGGCTCGATCAGCAAGACCTTTGCCGGCACGCTCGCATCCTATGCGCAGGTGCTCGGCAAGCTGTCCTTCGACGACCACCCCGGCAAATACATACCAGATCTCAGCGGCAGCGCGATCGACAAGGCGACCCTGCTCAATCTCGCCACCTATACCGCCGGCGGCCTGCCGTTGCAGTTCCCCGACGAGGTCAAGAGCAACGCTGACATGCTGACTTACTTCAGCAACTGGAAACCGGGCGCCGAACCAGGCAAGGAGCGTCGCTACTCCAACCCGAGCATCGGCCTCTTCGGCCATGCCGCGGGCCTGGCGATGGGCAGCAATTTCGCCACGGCGCTCGAGACCGAGTTGTTTCCGAAGCTCGGCCTCAAGCACAGCTATGTCACCGTGCCCAGAAGCGCGATGGGCAGCTACGCCTGGGGCTACGGCAAGGCAGACAAGCCGATCCGGGTCAACCCGGGCATGTTCGACGCCGAGGCCTACGGCGTGAAATCCTCCGCAGCAGACATGATCCGCTTCGTCGAAGCCAATATCCAGCCGGAGCAGTTCGACGGCCCCGTTCGCAAGGCCCTAGAGGGAACGCATATCGGCTACTTCGATACCGGCAAGATGATCCAGAGCCTCGGCTGGGAGCAGTATCCCTACCCGGTTTCGCTGGAGCGGCTGCTCGACGGCAACTCCGGGACGATGGCCATGGAAGCCAATCCGGCTACGGCATTGAACCCTCCGAAGCGGCCCGATGGCGCGACGCTTTACAACAAGACCGGATCCACCAGCGGCTTCGGCGGCTATGTCGCCTTCGTTCCGGAAAAGAAGATCGGTGTCGTTATGTTGGCGAACCGGAACTTCCCGAATCCGGAGCGCATCAAGGCAGTGCATGCAATTCTGAAGACGCTGGCAACTGCGGCGGAATAGGCGGCCAAGCGTCCATCAAAGGCACCCTCCCCGTGTTGCGGCAGCCCGCAGCACGGGAGAACCTGCGCTCATCAACAACCCAACGGCGAAACCGCAATCCCAGCCGCTTGCATATTAGCGCCGAGTGTTGTCATCTTCGTTTCGCGAAAGCGCGATCAGATGCGGCCAAGTTCAGGCGTATATGGGGATGCCGATGTTCGAGCGGGTGGGGTTTCAGGGTTCGCTGCAGCACGGATGTGCAAGAGGAGGACGCACAACCTTCGTCCTGGCGGCTTTGGCATTGCTTGCCGGATGCGGTGGTCATGCCAAGGGCGTGATGGCACCTGTCGCGGTCACCGCTCCCACCCCCGGTACATCGACCGTAGACATGCTTGTCGCAACCACGCGCCAACCGTCCGGCGATCCGGCGACGCTGTTTTCCGGCGAGCGAGACGCCAATACCTTCCTCACCGACGTCGCGGTCTCGATCCCGCCGGACACGGTGCGGAAATCTGGCACCGTGCAATGGCCGCGCAAGCTGCCCCCGGATCCCGCCAAGGAATTCGCCGTCACGCGTGTGCGTGAGCTCCAGACACTCGATGAAGCCAAGTCCTGGTTTCTACAACACGACGTCGGCGGCCACGCCTTCGTCTTCGTCCACGGCTTCAACAACCGCTACGAGGATTCCGTCTACCGCCTTGCCCAGATCGTCCACGACTCGGAGGTCCAGGCAACGCCAGTCCTGTTTACCTGGCCGTCCCGTGCCAATGTGTTCGACTACAATTACGACAAGGAAAGCACGAACTATTCGCGCACGGCACTCGAAGACATTCTGAAAAAGCTCTCGGACGCGCCGAAGGTGAAGGACATCACCATCCTCGCCCATTCGATGGGGACCTGGCTGACGATGGAATCGCTCCGGCAGATGGCCATCCGCGACGGCAACGTGCCGTCGAAGATCGAGAACGTCATTCTCGCCTCGCCGGATATCGATCTCGACGTCTTTGCCAAGCAATTCGTCGAGATGGGCAAGAAGCGGCCGAAGTTCACGATCTTCGTTTCGCAGGACGATCGTGCGCTGGCACTTTCGAGTTTCATTTCCGGTGACGTATCTCGCCTTGGCGCGATCGACCCATCGGCGGAGCCCTACCGCACCCAGCTGGAAAAGGCCGGCATCACCGCCATCGACCTGACCAAGGTCAAGACGGAGGACGGCCTGCATCACGGCAAGTTCGCAGAAAGCCCGCAGATCGTTCAGCTCATCGGCACGCGGCTTGCCACGGGGCAGACGCTCACCGACTCCGACATCTCGGTCGGAACCGGCATTGCCGCGGTTGTTGCCGGCACGGCGAGAAATGTCGGCAATGTCGCTGCAGTCACCGTCTCGGCGCCGGTATCGATCCTCGAAAATCCGCAGCCGACGAAGAAGAAGAGGGTGGTCGTCGGAGATACGCTGTCAAGCGACACGCCGCAGCCCGTGAAGATCAAGTGACGGATCAGCGGCTGCCGCTCTTTGACGGCAGCCCGCCATCAACCGTCGTCGCCGACGAAGCGGTAGCCGACGCCCGGCTCCGTGCGGATGATCTTCGGGTCGGCCGGGTCACGCTCGATCTTGCCGCGCAACTGACCGATGAAGACCCTGAGATAGTGCAGGTCCTCGCCATGCGCGACGCCCCAGACTGAGGTCAGCAGCGTCTTGTGGGTGACGACACGGCCGGCATGGTGCGCCAGCATGACCAAGAGGTCATACTCCTTCGGCGTCAGCCGCACCGGCTCGCCATCCTTCGTCACCACGCGCTTGATCGTGTCGATCGATACGCCATCGGCAGAAAGCTGCGTCTGGCCGCCCTCCATCTGAATGCGGTGACGCAGTGCCGTGCGGATGCGGGCGGTCAGCTCGCCGATGCCGAAGGGTTTTTCAATGTAATCGTCGGCGCCAAGGTCGAGCGCGGCGATCTTTTCGCTTTCGCGGTCGCGGGCTGACAGGATGATGATCGGCACCTGGGACCAGCCACGCAGGTTTGCGATGACCTCCTTGCCGTCCATATCGGGCAGGCCAAGATCGAGGATGACGAGGTCCGGCGCCGTCGTTGCGGCCGCCTTCAATGCCTCGGCACCGGTCATGGCCTCCAGCACGTCATAGCCGGCAGCGCTCAATGCGGGCTTCAGGAAACGCTGGATCTGCGGTTCGTCGTCGACAACGAGGATACGCTCCACGCTCATGCACGGTCCTTTTCGGAGATTTCGGCCTTGGCGGCAGGAAAGCGCATGGAAATGCGCGTGCCGCGGCGGCGAAGCGCCGGGCTTTCCGCCTTGATCTGCCCGCCCATGGCCTCGACGAAGCCCTTGGCGATCGACAGCCCAAGGCCCGTCCCTGGCGTACGGCCATCCGCCTTGCCGCGGCGGAAGAATTTCTCGAAGACCTGCTCGAGATCCTTCGGCGCAATGCCCCTGCCGAGGTCGGTCACCGACAGCACGATCTCGTTGCCGTCCGAGCGGGCATAGATGCTGATCGGCTCGTCGCCGCCATATTTGTTGGCGTTGTCGAGCAGGTTGAAGAGCACCTGCCCGAGCAGCACGCTGTCACCGCGCATCAAGGGCAGATCCGGCGCGATGCTGGTTTCGATCTCGCGCTCGGGGAAGTATTTGCGGGCACGATCGACCGAGGCGCGCACAGCATCAGCGACATCGACCCAATCGCGCTTGGCATTAACTGTGCCCGCCTCGATGCGGGTCATGTCGAGCAGGTTCGCAACGAAGCGCGTCAGGCGCGCTCCCTCCTCCTCGATCGACTTCAACAAATCGTCGCGGCTCTCCGGTGGCATGCGGTCGCCGAGTTGCCGTAGGCTTGTGACGGCGCCGGTGATGGTGGCAAGCGGCGTCCGGAGGTCATGGGAGATCGACGACAGGAGGGCCGCACGAAAGCGTTCGCCTTCAAGTTTCGCTGCGTGATCGAGGCTTTCGCGCGACAGACGCGCCCGGTCGACAGCGATCGCGGTCTGGTCGAGGATTGCCGCCAGCGCGCGCTCCTCGTTGATTTCAAGCGGCTTGTCCGCCTGAACGAAGCCGCAGACGCCGACGACGCCGTGTGGGCTCGTCAGCGGACGGAAGTGAAACGGGCTGTTCGGTAGCGTTCCCGTGCCATTTCCGGCCGGCTCCTTCTTGTCCATTGCCCAGCGCGCCGCCATCACGTCGGTGACGTCGAGCTCGGTGTCCGGTGGCCAGGCGGCCTTCAACTGCAGGTCTCCCTCCTCCGGCAAAAGCAGCGCCGAACTGCGCCTGAGTGTGGTCTGCATCTGCGTCACCGCCGCCCAAAGCACGTCGTCGGCCTTGGCGGTGCCGGAAAGCTTGCGGGAGAAATCGTAGAGCGCCTGGGTCGCTGCGGCGCGCCGGCGGGCGGTCTTCGCCTGTTCGCGCACCCGCGATGCGAGGCTGCCGGCAAGGGCAGCGGCGACCAGGAAGATGAAGAGCGCGAAAACCTCGTGCGGCTCGGCAATGGTGAACGTGCCGACCGGCTCGATGAAGAAGAAGTTATAGGCCAGAACCGAAAACAAAGCCGCCGCGATCGCCGAGATGTGGCCGGCATAGGTCGCCGAGGCCAAGACGGCGAGCAGATAGAGAAGCGAGATGTTGGGCAGGATGATGAAGCGCTCGATCAGCAGGCCGATCGCCGTGGCCACGCCCACCGAGCCGGCGGCAATGCCAACGGCGCGCCCGGTGCCGGGCGGCAGCGTCTTTTTCGCGGTGGACCGCCGCTTGGCAGGCACCGTCTCGCGATCGGTGACAAGGTGGATGCCGACCCCGGACACGCGCTCGGCCAGGGCGTCGGGAAGAGATTGACGCAGAAAGCGCATCGGAAAGGACTGGCGGCGCGCACCGATGACGATCTGCGTCGCATGTTCGCGACGCGCAAGCTTCAAGATCTCCTCGACGAAGTCGTTGCCGATGATGCGGCGCGTCTCGGCGCCAAGCTGTTCGGCAAGACGAAAGGTCTCGTCGAGCCGGCGCACATCCTCACCATCGCCGCTCTCACGGTCGGCGCGCTCAATGAAGACGACAATCCAGGGAGCGTTCAATCCCTCTGCCAGCCGGCTTGCGGTGCGGACCACCTTCTCGGAAAGCGCATCGGACCCGATGCAGACGAGCAGGCGCTCGCCGCTCGCCCAAACGCCTTCGATCGCATTCTGCTTGAGGTAGTCGACCATCTGGTCGTCGACCCGGTCGGCCGTGCGCCTGAGCGCCAGTTCGCGCAGTGCCGTCAAGTTGCCGAGGCGAAAGAAGCGATCGACAGCACGCTTGGCGCTGTCGGGCAGGTATACCTTGCCCTCCTTCAGCCGCTCGATCAGTTCGGCCGGCGGGAGATCGACGAGCAGCACCTCGTCGGCCCGCTTCAGTACCGTATCCGGCACCCGCTCGCGCACAGGCACGCCAGCGATCTGCGCAACGACATCGGAAAGACTTTCCAGGTGCTGGATGTTGAGCGCTGTCCAGACATCGATGCCGGCGGCGATCAGTTCCTCGATGTCCTGATAGCGCTTCGGATGCCGGCTTTCAGCCGGGTTGCTGTGAGCGAGCTCGTCAACGACGATGATCTTGGGACGTCGGGCAAGGGCCGCATCCAGGTCGAACTCGGACAGCACACGGCCGCGATGGTTCACATCGCGGCGCGGCAAGATTTCTAGTCCCTCGACCAGCGCGGCGGTCTCGCTGCGCCCATGGGTTTCGACAAGCCCGATGACGATATCGACGCCGTCTTCCTTCAGACGACGGGCCCGGCTCAGCATCGCATAGGTCTTGCCGACGCCTGGGGCTGCGCCGAGGAAAACGGTCAGTTTTCCTCGGCGGTCCTGTGCGGCAAGCGCCAATAGCGCGTCTGGGTCCGGGCGGCTTTTGGCGTCACGTTCACTATCGGGCATTCATTGTCTCGGGCGTAATCTCAGGTTCGAGGCGCATCAAGGGCCAGATTCAGTTCTAGCACATTGACGCGCGGCTCGCCTACGATGCCGAGCAGACGGCCTTCAGTCGCCTTGTCGACCAGCGCGGTGACATCGGCTTCGGTGAGACCGCGCGCCTTGGCAATGCGGGCCACCTGCGCCTGGGCAAAAGCCGGCGTGATATGCGGATCGAGGCCGGAGCCTGACGTCGTCACCGCATCAGCAGGAATTTCGCCGGCAAGGCCGGCGGTCTTCAGTCGCTCGACGTCGGCGGCGACGCGATCCTTCAGCTTGACCGAGGTCGTGCCAAGGTTGGAGCCACTCGAGGCGCCGGCATTGTAGGCTTCCGGTCCGGTCGCCGATGGGCGCGGCCAGAAATACTTGTCGGAAGTGAAGTTCTGACCGATCAGCTCGGAACCGATCAGGGCACCGTCCTTCTCGATGAGGCTGCCGTTTGCCTGTGCCGGCATCAGCACCTGCGACATGCCGGTGATGGCGAAGGGATAGGCAAGGCCGGTGATGAGCGTCAGGAGCAATGTCATCACGATGGCAGGGCGAAGTTGGTTCAGCATGGTTACACCAGATTGAGTGCGTTGACGGCGAGATCGACGAGCTTGATACCTGCGAAGGGCAACAGGATGCCGCCGAGACCGTAGACGAGGAGGTTGCGACGCAAGAGCGCTGCGGCACCGACTGGCCGATACTTGACACCCTTCAGCGCTAGCGGGATCAGCGCGACGATGATCAACGCGTTGAAGATGACCGCCGAGAGTATCGCCGATTGCGGCGAGCCGAGGTTCATGACGTTGAGTGCGGCGAGCGCCGGATAGGTGGTGATGAACAGCGCCGGGATGATGGCGAAGTACTTCGCCACGTCGTTGGCGATCGAAAAGGTCGTCAGCGAACCGCGGGTCATCAGCAGCTGCTTGCCGATCTCGACGATCTCGATGAGCTTGGTCGGGCTGGAATCGAGGTCCACCATGTTGGCGGCCTCGCGAGCGGCCTGCGTGCCGGTCTGCATGGCAACGCCGACATCAGCCTGGGCAAGCGCCGGCGCGTCGTTGGTGCCGTCACCGCACATCGCGATGAGGCGGCCGCCGTGCTGTTCCTTGCGGATATAGGCAAGCTTGTCCTCTGGCGTTGCTTCGGCGAGGAAGTCGTCGACGCCTGCTTCGGAAGCGATCGCCGCGGCGGTCACCGGGTTGTCGCCGGTCACCATGACGGTGCGGATGCCCATGGCACGAAGGGCGGCAAAGCGCTCCTTGATGCCCGGCTTGACGACGTCCTTCAAGTGGATGACGCCGAGCAGGCGCGGACCGTCGGCAACGGCAAGCGGCGTACCGCCGGTGCGCGCCACCTGATCGACGGCGCGGCGGAACTCGGCCGGCACATTCTCGTCGCGGATGCCGGTGAACTTCAGGATCGAGTCAGCCGCACCCTTGCGCAGCCGGCGGCCGCCGAAATCGACGCCCGAAAGCCTCGTCTCCGCAGCAAAGGGGATGACCGCATCGATGCGGGTGGCGCCAACCGGGCTTGCGCCACCGCCGACGGCAAGCGCGACGACTTCACCCTTTCCGGACGCGGGAAGCGAAACAGCAGGCGTCTCGCGGCCGAATTCACCCGTCGCAAGCGCTGCAATCGAACGCCCTTCCGGCGTTTCGTCGGCAAGGCTCGCAAGCAGCGCTGCATCGGCAAGCTCCGCCTCGGTGACGCCTGGCACCGGCATGAAGTCCGCGGCCATGCGGTTGCCGAAGGTGATCGTACCCGTCTTGTCGAGCAGCAGCGTATCGACGTCGCCGGCAGCCTCGACCGCGCGGCCGGAGGTGGCAATGACGTTGAAGCGGACCAGGCGGTCCATGCCGGCGATACCGATTGCCGAGAGCAGGCCGCCGATGGTGGTCGGGATCAGCGTCACGAGCAAGGCTGCAAGCACGGTGACCGAGAGTACCGTGCCGGAATAGCCGGCAAGGCCCCAGAGTGTGACGACGGCAACGAGGAAGATCAGCGTCAGGCCCGAGAGCAGGATCGACAGCGCGATCTCGTTCGGGGTCTTCTGGCGTTGCGCGCCCTCGATCAGCGCGATCATGCGGTCGACGAAGGTATTGCCGGGCGCAACGCCGATGCGGACCTTGATCCAGTCGGAAAGCACCTGCGTGCCGCCAGTGACGGCCGAACGGTCGCCGCCGGATTCACGAATGACAGGAGCCGATTCACCGGTAATCGCGCTTTCGTTGACGGAAGCGACACCCTCGACGACGTCACCGTCACCGGGGATCAGTTCCCCGGCTTCGACCAGAACGACGTCGCCGACCTTCAGCGAGGTCGCCGGGATCGTCTGTGTTTCCCGGCCTTCTGCCGATACGAGCTTGCGGGCCGTCAGTTCGGACTTGGTGCGCCGCAGGCTATCGGCCTGCGCCTTGCCGCGGCCTTCGGCGACGGCTTCGGCGAAGGTGGCGAAAAGCACCGTGAACCACAGCCAGGCGGCGATCTGCCCGGAGAAGAGCGGGCTGCCGGTGCCGGTGGCGAGGTCGCGGATAAAGAACACCGTGACCACCGCCGCAACCACTTCGGTGACGAAGATCACCGGGTTGCGCACGAGTTGGCGCGGGTCGAGCTTGACAAAGGCCGCCTTGATAGCCGGCAGGAGGATGGCCGGATCCAGAAGACTTGGAGCAACTGGTTTGGAAGACATGTGTCGAATTCCTTTAGAAGGTCTGGCCGGCAAGCATGGAAAAATGCTCGACGATGGGACCGAGAGCGAGCGCCGGGAAGAACTGCAGCCCGCCGAGAATGAGGATGATGCCAACGAGCAGGCCGACGAAAAGCGGCGTGTCGGTCGGGAACGTGCCCTTGGAGGCCGGTACACGGGTCTTCACCGCGATCGAGCCGGCAATCGCCATGACAGGCACCGCATAGGCAAAGCGGCCGAGCAGCATGGCGAGACCAAGCGTGGTGTTGTACCAGGGCGTATTGCCGGTAAGGCCACCAAAGGCCGAGCCGTTGTTGCCGGCAGCCGAAGTGAAGGCATAGAGGATTTCCGACAGGCCGTGCGGGCCTGCGGTACCGATGCTTGCGACGGCAAAAGGCAGCATGGCGGAGACGGAGGCAAAGCCGAGGATCGTCGCCGGCAGGATGAGGACCGTGAACATCGCGTATTTCATCTCGCGCGATTCGATCTTCTTGCCGAGCAGTTCCGGCGTGCGACCAACCATCAAGCCGGCAACAAAGACGGCGAGGATCGCAAAGACGACCATGCCGTAGAGACCGGACCCAACGCCACCAGGCAGAACTTCGCCGAGCTGCATCAGGAACATCGGCACAAGACCGCCGATACCGGTGAGCGAGCCGTGCATCCCGTTGACGCCGCCATCCGACAGGCCGGTCGTGACCGCGGCATAGAGCGCCGTCATCGCCTGGCCGAAGCGGACCTCCTTGCCTTCCATGTTGCCCTGCGCGGCATCGAGGCCCAGCGCCGTCAGGATCGGGTTGCCCTGAGATTCCGCCCAGTAGACGACCGCAATACCGGAGATCAAAAGGATCGCGGTGACGCAGATGAAGGCCCAGCCCTGGCGGCGGTTACCGACCAACTGGCCGAAGGTGTAGACGAGGGCGGCCGAGATCGACAGCATCGCGAAGATGTTGAGGTAGTTGGAGAATGCCGTCGGGTTTTCGAACGGGTGGGCGGCGTTGACGTTGAAGAAGCCGCCACCATTGGTGCCAAGCTGCTTGATCGCCTCCTGGCTCGCGACCGGGCCGAGTGAGATCGTCTGCTTGGCGCCTTCGAGCGTCGTTGCGGTGAGATCGGCATGGAAGGTCTGCGGCAGGCCGGTCCAGACCATGGCAAGCGCCATGACAACGGCGATCGGCAAAAGCACATAAAGGGTCGAACGGGTGAGATCGACCCAGAAATTGCCGACGGTCGAAGCGTTCGAGCGGGCAAAGGCACGGGTGACGGCGAGCGCCATAGCGATACCGGTCGCGGCCGACACGAAGTTATGCACCGTCAGCCCGGCCATCTGGCTGAAATGGCTGAGCGTGGTTTCGCCGCCGTAGTTCTGCCAGTTGGTATTGGTGACGAAGCTGACCGCCGTGTTGAAGGCGAGATCGGATGGCATGCCGGCAAAACCCTGGGGGTTCATCGGCAGGTAAGCCTGCAGCCGCAAAATCGCATAGAGAGAAACGAAGCCTGCAAGGCTGAAGGCGAGCATCGACATCGTGTAGGCGAGCCAGCCCTGCTCCTTGTTCAGATCGACGCCGGCAGCGAGATAAAGACCGCGCTCGACAGGACCGAGGACAGGTGAAAAGACGTTGCGTTCACCGGAGAAGACCCGCGCCATGTAAAGCCCCAGCGGCTTGATGACGATCAGGACGGCGATGAAGAGGAGGCTGATCTGCAGCCACCCGATGATAGACATGAGATTTCTCCGCGAAGGGCGTCAGAATCGTTCAGGGCGAACGAGGGTGACGACGAGATAGGCCGCAAGGGCGACGGCGACTGCGAGACCAATCAGGGCTTCGAACATGACGCCCTCCTCAAAGACGGCTCAGCGCGCGCGCATAAAGCGCAAACACGACAAAGCCGCCGATGCCGGCGGCAAGGAAAAGAACATCGGACATGCAAAAATACTCCGGACTATTGAAGTCCGGATCTTGCGTCCGCTCAGGGTCAATTATCGATTGCGATGGTTGGGAGGGGGTGTAAGGAAAAGATAAAGACGCCCGCTGAAGTCTTCCGAGAAACGTGCGAGGCGGACTTGTGTCCGCAATTGCGCATATGCGCACGATCGGACCAGCTCACTGTTACAATGAAGCAATGAACTGATCGAGAAGGCCGCGCCTGTGCAGCCGCTGGCCCAGGTCGAGGCGTCTATCCCTTGATGATCTGATTGACGGTCGCTTCGGGCGGCGTGGTGACTTCACGCATCCACTCGCGCCAGATGGCAACCAGCAGCGCCATCAGCACCGGGCCGACGAAGAGGCCGAGGAAACCCATGGTCTTCACGCCGCCGACGAGGCCGAAGAAGGTCGGCAGGAAGGGAAGCTTGATCGGCCCGCCGACAAGGCGCGGACGCAGGGTCTTGTCGACGATGAAGAGTTCCGTCGTACCCCAGGCAAACAGCGCGATACCGTGCACCGGCGAGCCGCTGGCAACAAGATATATGGAGACCAGCGAGAAGCACAGCGGCGCGCCGCCGGGGATCAGGGCCATCAGGCCGGTGATGATGCCGAGGGTGACCGGCGACGGCACGCCTGCCAGCCAGTAGGCGACGCCGAGCACGATGCCTTCGCCGATGGCGATGATACCCATACCGGTGACTGTGGAGCTGATCGTCATTGGCACGACGCGCGACAAGCGCTCCCAGCGCATCGGGAAGATGCGTTCGCCGAGACGGTCGAGCTGGCCGGAGAAGGACTGGCCATCACGATAGACGAAGAACAGCGTGATCAGCATGAAGAGCAGCGTCAGGAAGGCGTGAAAGGTCGACGCGCCGACGACCAGGACGCCGCGGTAGATGTTGCCGATGTTGGAGCCGCTGACCAACTGGACCAGTTCCCCGAGCGCACCCGGATGACCGACATGCTTGACCCATTGTTCGCCAAGCCAAACGCCGGCAATCGGAATGCTGGTCAGCCAGGCGGGAACCACGGCACCGCTGGCATTGGTCTCGACGGCCCAGACGACCCAGTCGCGCACTTCGTCCACCGCGTAGACGGCGGCAATCGAGATCGGCACGACGATGAAGGAGATGACGCAGAGGATGGCGATGGTCGCGGCCATAGTGCGGTTGCCGTTGACGGCAGCAAGCAGCTGCCGATAGATCGGCCAACTGGCAAACCCGATGACGACAGCCGCCAGCACCGGAACGACGAAACCATGGAAGAAGTAGACGCCGGCCAGGAGAACGAAGACCAGCATCCAGCGGGCGGCGGTCATCGGTCCAACGAGGGCATGGCGCGAAATCGCGGTGTGCCCGAGAAGCCGTGGCTCCACGGCGAAGTTTTCTCGTTCGCGATTGCCCAATTGCACCAATGATCCTCCGTCTTTCGACGAGCTTACAACAAACCCGGGGTCTTGCCAGCCTCTGTGGCACCAAGCCCGGCCCTTTGCCCCTGCTTTACGGTAGTTTCAGGGCCAGAGGCGACGCTAGCGGCGGGACATGACAGAAAAATTTAGGAGGGATCAAGTTCCCGCGACCTTCTTTTGCAAAAACCGGTCATTCCGCCGCAGGTTTTGCAGCCAGGCGAGCGGGTTGAGCGCGATCGACAAAGACGGATGCAAGGAAGATGCCGAAGCCGGCAACGCCGAGAATGGCGCCGACGAGGCCGGTGGAGGTCCAGCCGTAGCCGGCGGCAATCGAGGCACCGCCGAGCCAGGCGCCAAGCGCGTTGGCGAGATTGAAGGCGGAATGGCTAAGGGCGGCGGCAAGCGTCTGTGCCTCGCCGGCGACATCCATCAGCCGCGTCTGCACGCCCGGCACGACGGCGAAACCGCCGCCAATGAAGAGCACGTTGACGATCGCGATCCACGGATTGCCCATGGTGAAATAGAAGAGCACATAGGCGAAGATGTTGAAGACGATGGCGATGCCGATTGCCGGCAGCAGCGCCCAATCGGCAAGCCGCGCGCCGACGATGTTGCCGAGGATCATGCCGGCGCCGAAGACCGAGAGCATGACCGGCACATTGGCAAGAGAAACACCCGCGACTTCAGTGAGTGCCGGTGTGATGTAGCTGAAGACGGCAAACATGCCGCCGCAGCCGATGGCGCAGATGCCGAGCATCAGCCAGACCTGCAGCTTGCCAAGCGCGCCGAGCTCGCGAAGCGGCGTTGCCTTCGGATTGCCTTTGTCGCGCGGCACGTGGACGAAGGTCAGCGCCACGGTCAAAAGGCTGATGCCGCCGACGATGGCGAAAGCGGACCGCCAGCCGAGCGCCTGGCCGAACCACGCGACGAGCGGCGTGCCGAAGAGGGTGGCGACCGTCAGCCCCATCATCACCCGGCCGACGGCGCGCGCCCGCTGGTTCGGTGCCGCGAGGCCGGCGGCCACCAAGGCGGCCACACCGAAATACGCACCATGTGGCAGGCCGGCGAAGAAGCGCGCGGCGATCAGCGTGTAGAAATCCGGTGCGATCGCGCTCGCAAAATTGCCGACGGCGAAAACCAGCATCAGCGCAAGCAGCACGCGGAAGCGGGAGAAGCGGGCAGCAAGCACCGCGATCAGCGGCGCGCCGACGACGACGCCGAGAGCATAGGCGCTGATCACTGCCCCTGCCCGCGGCACCGAAACGGCGACATCCTCAGCGACCTGCGGTAAGAGACCCATGATCGCGAATTCGCCGGTGCCGATCCCGAAGCCGCCGACTGCAAGCGCCACTTCGGCAGCAGAAACACGGGCACGGCGCGGTTCGACGGCGGAAGAACAAGCTTCGTCACACATGAGCAATGGCCTGCGTCGTCCGGCCCGAGCGGACCGGAGAAGAATCTGGGGGATATGTCGGCGGATGTTGGATCGAACCAACAGGGATATGCTGCAATGCAATACAGTGTTTTGCCCTAGCAGGCAAAGGCTTTGCAGCTCTCGTCATACTTTTTCAAGGGCGCAATCCGCGCCCGTTAACCGTAAGTTCAGTTGACGTTTACGTCAAAGTTATATAATCCCGAATCTCAGCTTGAAGAGGTGTCTCAAAAGCATCATCTTCATCGGCATGAGAAGGTCAGGAGGGATTTTCTCAGGCCGCGAGCAGGCCAGCCTGTGGCGACCAGAGGGAGAGAGGTCATGTCGGAAGTCAGCGCACAACAAACGGGTACCAGCCCAGGCAAGATCTGGCTGAAATCCTATCCACCCGGCATAGCCGCCGAAATCGGCCCCCTGCCCTATAAATCGATCGGCGAATTTTTCGACCACGCCGTCGCCCGCTATTCGACCCGCCCAGCCTTCACCTGCATGGGCAAGACGCTGAGTTTTGCGGACCTCAATGCCGAATCCGCCAAGATCGGTGCCTGGCTGCAATCTCTCGGCCTCGTCAAGGGCGACCGTGTCGCCGTGATGATGCCGAACATCCTGCAGAACCCCGTCATCGTCTACGGCATTCTTAGAGCCGGCTTTACCGTCGTAAACGTCAACCCGCTCTATACGCCGCGCGAGTTGCAGCACCAGCTCGTCGATTCCGGCGCCAAGGCGATCTTCGTTCTGGAAAACTTCGCGCATACGGTGCAGCAGGTGGCCGACAAGACCTCGGTCAAGCACGTCGTCGTCGCAACGATGGGCGACATGCTGGGCCTCAAGGGCGCGATCGTCAATCTCGTGGTCCGTCGCGTCAAGAAGCTGGTTCCCGCCTGGTCGATCCCCGGTCACCTCTCCTTCAAAAACGTGCTCGCCAGCGGCGGCCGAGCCAAGTTGACGAAGCCGAACGTTGTTCCCAGCGACGTCGCCTTCCTGCAGTATACTGGCGGCACCACGGGTGTTTCGAAGGGCGCAACACTCACCCATTCGAACCTGCTCTCCAACATGGCGCAGATGGAGATCTGGTTCCATACGGCGTTCCGTTCGCGGCCGCGGCCGGAAAATCTCGTCTTCATGTGCGCGCTGCCGCTCTACCACATCTTCGCACTGACGGTGAATTCGCTGATGGGCCTTGCCACCGGCGGCAACAACATCCTGATCCCCAATCCGCGCGACATTCCGGGCTTCGTCAAGGAACTCGGCAAGTACAAGACCAATATCTTCCCGGGTCTCAACACGCTGTTCAACGCACTGATGAACAATGCGGAGTTCCAGAAGCTCGATTTCTCGTCGCTGATGCTGACCTTCGGTGGCGGCATGGCGATCCAGCGCCCGGTCGCCGAACGCTGGAAGCAGATGACCGGTTGCTCGATCGCTGAAGGCTACGGCCTGTCGGAGACTTCGCCGGTGGCAACGGCCAACATCCTCGACGCGACCGAGTTCACCGGCACGATCGGCATGCCGATTCCTTCGACCGACGTCGAGATCCGCGACGACCTGGGCAACACGCTGCCGATCGGCGAAGTCGGCGAGATCTGCATTCGCGGCCCGCAGGTGATGGCCGGTTACTGGCAGCGGCCGGACGAAACAGCCAAGGCGATCTCGCCGGACGGTTTCTTCCGCTCGGGCGACATCGGCTTCATGAACGCGGACGGCCTGGTCAAGATCGTCGACCGCAAGAAGGACATGATCCTCGTCTCCGGCTTCAACGTCTTCCCGAACGAGATCGAGGAAGTGGCGATGACCCATCCGGGCATTCTCGAATGCGCGGCGATCGGCGTTCCGGACGAGCATTCCGGCGAGGCCGTCAAGCTCTTCGTGGTCAAGAAGGATCCGGCGCTGACGGAGGACGACGTGAAGCGCCACTGCGCCGCCAACCTCACCAACTACAAGCGCCCGCGTTACGTCGAATTCCGCACCGAGCTGCCGAAAACCAATGTCGGCAAGATCCTGCGTAAAGACCTGCGCGGCTGAATTAGTCCAAAATTCAAACGATTTAAAAAATCCTGAAAACCGCCACTTCGGCGGTTTTGCGGGCTTGATTTGAACGGCTTAAAGCGAATAGCTACGCAGGCGATTGTCCGACACCCCTGTCCGACACAAGGAGCCCTGCGATGAAAGCGCTTGTCGACCAACTCAAAGCAACCGCCTCTGAGACCAACGCAACCGATATCCGTGCTGCCTTCGCCAGCGACGCCGAACGCTTCCAGCGCTTCAGCACCACGCTCGGCGACCTGCTGCTCGACTATTCGAAATGCGCCGTCAACGACAGGGTGCTTGACGGCCTCGAAGCGCTCGCCAAGGCAGCCAAGGTCGAGGACAAGCGGGACGCCATGTTCCGCGGCGACATCATTAACATCACCGAGGAGCGTGCCGTGCTGCACACGGCGCTGCGCAACCGCGGCAACCGCCCGATCCTCGTCGACGGCAAGGACGTGATGCCCGACGTCAACGGCGTGCTCGACGCCATGGGCGCCTTTGCCGACGGCATCCGCTCGGGCGCGCTGAAAGGCGCCACCGGCAAGAAGATCACCGATGTCATCAACATCGGCATCGGCGGCTCCGACCTTGGCCCGGTCATGGCGACGCTGGCGCTCGCGCCCTTCCATGACGGCCCGCGCCTTCACTTTGTCTCCAACATCGACGGCGCCCACATCGCCGACACGCTGAAGCTCGTCGATCCGGAAACCTCGCTCTTTATCATCGCCTCGAAGACCTTCACGACGATCGAGACGATGACCAATGCCGCGACCGCCCGCGCCTTCATCGCCGACAAGCTCGGCGAGGTCGCCGTCGGCCACCACTTCGCTGCCGTCTCGACGGCGCTCGACAAGGTCGCCGCCTTCGGCATCGACCAGGCCCGCGTCTTCGGTTTCTGGGATTGGGTCGGCGGCCGCTACTCGATCTGGTCCGCGATCGGCCTGCCGCTGATGATCGCCATCGGCAAGGAGAATTTCGGGCGCTTCCTCGATGGCGGCCATGCCATCGACGAGCATTTCCGCACCGCCCCGATCCGCAAGAACATTCCCGTCCTGCTCGGCCTTCTCGGCTTCTATAACCGCAACGTGCTCGGCTACCCGTCGCGCGCGATCCTGCCCTATGACCAGCGTCTGTCGCGCTTCCCTGCCTATCTGCAACAGCTCGACATGGAATCGAACGGCAAGGCGGTAACGCTCGACAGCACCCCTGTGGAGTATTCAACCGGCCCGGTCGTCTGGGGCGAACCCGGCACCAATGGCCAGCACGCCTTCTACCAGCTCATCCACCAGGGCACGGACATCATCCCGGCCGAGTTCATGATCGCGGCAAACGGCCATGAAAAGAACCTGCGCCACCAGCACGAACTGCTGATTGCCAATTGCCTGGCGCAATCCGAGGCGCTGATGAAGGGGCGTACCCTGGCTGAGGCCAAGGCGCAGCTCACCGCCAAGGGCATGGCCGACGTCAAGGCTGACAAGATCGCGCCGCACCGCGTCTTCACCGGCAACCGCCCGTCGCTGACGATCGTTTACGACCAGCTCGACCCGTTCGCGCTCGGCCGTCTGATCGCGCTCTACGAGCACCGCGTCTTTGTCGAAGGCGCGCTCTTCAACATCAACTCCTTCGACCAGTGGGGCGTCGAACTCGGCAAGGAGCTGGCAACCGGCCTGCTTCCTGTTGTCGAAGGTAAGGAAAGCGCTGCCGGCCACGATTCTTCAACCGCAGGTCTGGTCGCAGCGTTGCTGAAGGCCGCTCGCTGAGGAGCATCCCCAAGCGGTTCCATCCTGAACCGCATCGCGTCAAACGATAAGGCCCGAAGCGCAGATCGCGCCTCGGGCCTTATCATATAGCGCAGGCCGGCAGCACCGTGGCGCCCGCCGGTTTCAGCACCTGCATCAGATCGAGATTCTGATAGGACCGGAAGATAGTATTCAACAGCAGGAAAAGACAGGGATTTTTGAGAAATCGAAGAGGTATGGCACGACACCAAAATCACAATTGACGAGAATTACTTATTGTTTTACGATAAAAACACAAGCCAAACGATAAGGGAATTTTTATGACGGAAACCGCCGAGAGGCTGCGCAAGCTCAGTCGCTTCATGAAGCTCATGGTGGTGTTGAGCGGCGCACTGTTTTGCTCGGCAGTCGTCTATGCGCATTGGCAGATTTTCTTTGACAGGCAGGGCTTCGAGCAGGGCATTCGCGACGTCGTCTTTCCCCGCGTGGAGGTAATCACCCTTTCCTACCGCGCCATCGCCACCGTCATTTTCCTGACCGCGATCAACAATGCGCTCGTCATCGCCGGCCTCGCCTTCGCGTGGCAGCTGTTCGACGGCTTCCAGCGCGGCGAGATTCTCACCAGCCGCAATGGCGTGCTGTTGCGGCGCGTGGGGCTGACGGCGCTTGCGGGAGCACTATGCATGACGATCAGCAATGGCATCGGCATCCTGGCTGTCACCTACGACAACCCGGGCACCACGGGACATGCGGTGGTCTTCGATATCAGTGGCGGCGCTATCATCGTGCTGCTGATGGCGGGGCTCGTCGTCGGTCTCGGCCACGTCCTGGTCATCGCGTCGGGGGTCGAGGCGGAGAACAGGAGCTTCGTCTAGCGGATGCCGATCGTCGTCAATCTCGATGTGATGCTGGCGAAGCGCAAGGTCCGCTCACGCGATCTCGCCGAGCAGGTGGGGATCACCGAGCAGAACATCTCGCTGTTGAAATCGGGAAAAGTGAAAGGCGTGCGCTTCGATACGCTGGAGAAGATCTGCGCCGTGCTGGAATGCCAGCCGGGCGATATCCTGGAATACCGCCCGGAACAGGAAGAGTAGGCCAGAGAAAATGACTCAGAGGCCGATTTCGTGCTTCCACGGCGGGTTCGCGCCGGCGCGCGAGACGGTGACCGCGGCGGCCTTGGCGGCGAGCGCCAGCGCGTTGCGAACGGCAGTTTCGCTGAGATCGGCGACATCGGCCTTGGTCAGGAGACCGCCGAGCTTGAGGGATGCCAGCACGCCGGCATCGAACGTGTCGCCGGCGCCGACAGTGTCGACCACCGTGACCTTCTCGCCCGCAACTTCGACCTTGTGGCGCGCCGTGTAGCCGACGGCGCCATCGGCGCCCTTGGTGATCAGCACCAGCTTCGGTCCGCGCTTCAGCCATTCGGCGGCAAGGTCGTCGTGGCTGCCTTCCATGCCGAACCAGGCAAGATCTTCGTCGGAGAACTTGATGATATCCGACATCGCCGCCATGCGGTTCATGCGGGCGAGATGTGCCTCGCGGTCCCGGATGAAGCCGGGCCGGATGTTCGGATCGAAGGAGATGACCCGCTTCTCGTGCTCGCGCGTCATCAAGGCTTCATAGGTCGAGCCGCAGGGCTCGGGGATCAGGCTGATCGCACCGAAATGCAGCGCCTCGCAGAAATCGCCAAGCGCCGGCAGGTGCTCTGACGTGATCATCCGGCCTGCCGTGTTTTCATCAAAGAAGGCGTAGCTTGCATGGCCATTGACGAGCTTAACGAAGGCAAGCGTCGTATGCAGCGAAAGCGTCGCGCACGGACCGAAATCGACATTCGCCGCCTTCAGCGTTTCGCGCAGGATATCGCCGAACATGTCGTCGGAGAGGCCCGTGAAGAAACCGGTCTGGATGCCAAGGCGCCCGAGCGCGATTGCCGTGTTGAAGATCGCTCCGCCGGCATAGGGCGCAAACGCGCTCTCGCCCGCGGCCGTGTCCCGCGGCAGCATGTCGATCAGCGCTTCTCCGCAACATACGATCATCGGCTCTTCCTCCTCGATGGACTTCAATCGATTTAAAAACGAAAACTCAGGAGTTGCGAGGCCCCGGCATAGCCGGGGCCTCTTCAATCGTTAGGCCAGGGCGCTCACGCCGCCGTTGCGGCCGGACCAGGCGAGCGGCGCGTTGAGGAAGGCTTCGACTTCGCTCAGCGTCTTCTCGTCGAACAGCGCCTGCTCGCGGGCAACCGCAAGGACGTTGCGCCAGGTCGCGATCCAGTGCAGATCGACGCCCTTGCCCTTCATCTCGCCGACCGCTTCCGGGAAGATGTCGTAGTAGAAGAGCGCAATGCCGTGGTCGACGATGCCGCCGGCCGCACGAATGGCGTCGATGAACTTGAACATCGAACCGCCGGCCGTCGTCAGGTCCTCGATAACGAGCACGCGTGCGCCTTCCGGCATATGCCCTTCGATCTGGGCGTTGCGGCCGTGGCCCTTCGGCGCCTTGCGGACATAGATCATCGGCAGGCCCAGGCGCTCGGCGAGCATGGCCGCGAAGGGAATGCCGGCCGTTTCGCCGCCGGCAACCACGTCGAATTTCTCAAAACCGGCCTGACGCAGGATCGTGGCTGCGGCAAAATCCATCACAGCCGAACGGATGCGCGGGTAGGAAATCAGCTTGCGGCAGTCGATATAGACGGGGCTCGCCATGCCGGACGACAGCTTGTAGGGCTCATCGGCACGGAAGTGTACAGCCTTGATCTCCCAGAGCATCTTGGCGACCAGCTCAGCCATCACGGCCTTGTCGGTGAACGCGTTGGAAAACATCAAACTCTCCTTCAAAACTCTACAGCGCCGCGCGTCTGTTCAGACGCGCAAAGGTCGCTGTAACATTTTTAACTGCTGCATAATTTTGTCCTTGGATCCATCCGATCCAAGGAATTATGCAGTGATCAGACGACGGCCCAGTGCAGCGGGAACATCGGATCGAAAACGGTGACCAGACCGGCGCCGGTCTCGATCTTCTTGGGATAGGTGACCGCTTCAGCCTGCTTGCGCAGCGTGATCGTTTCCTCGTTGACCGGCAGACCGTACCAGGTGGGGCCGTTCAGCGAGGCGAAGGCTTCGAGCTTGTCGAGTGCACCCTCCTCCTCGAACACATGCGCCAGGCAGCTCATGGTGTTGATCGAGGTGTAGATGCCGGCGCAGCCGCAGGCGCATTCCTTCAGCGGATCGACATGGGGGGCGGAGTCGGTGCCGAGGAAGAAGCGCTTGTCGCCGGAGACGGCGGCCGCGCGCAGCGCCAGACGGTGGTTCTCACGCTTGGCGACCGGCAGGCAGTAGTAGTGCGGCTTGATCCCGCCGACCAGGATCGCATTGCGGTTGATGATCAGGTGATGGGTGGTGATCGAGCCGGCAAGGTTTGCCTTCGACGCCTTGATGTAATCGATGCCGTCCTTGGTGGTGACGTGTTCCATCGTCACCTTCAGTTCCGGCAGCCGCTTGCGCAACGGATCGAGCACGGTCTCGATGAACACGGCTTCGCGGTCGAAGATGTCGACATCCGAGCTCGTGACCTCGCCATGGACGCAGAGCGGCAGGCCGACCTTCGCCATGCGCTCCAGCACCGGCATCGCTTCATCGATGTTGCGCACGCCGCTGTGCGAATTGGTCGTCGCGCCCGCCGGGTAAAGCTTGACCGCCTTGACGAGGCCGCTCCTGTGGCCGGCCTCGACGTCGTCAGGATTGGTGCCTGCGGTGAGATAGAGCGTCATCAGCGGCTCGAACCGGTCGCCCGCGGGAAGCGCGGCGAGGATGCGCTCGCGATAGGCGCTGGCGTCGGCGGTCGTCACGACCGGCGGCACCAGGTTGGGCATGATGATCGCGCGGGCGAAATGGCGGCTGGTATCGGCGATAACGCCTTTCAGCATGTCGCCGTCGCGCAGGTGAAGGTGCCAATCATCCGGCCGGCGGATAACGAGGTCTTGCATGGTCAGCGTTCTCCTAGCTCAGAACGGAATGCAGGCGGAAACCGCTTTCATCCCGCTCTGCTCGCGCCCGATCCGCGCGCGCGGCTTTGCAGCCGGCAGGTGCGGGTGGCGGGCGGTTACTCATGTGGTGGAACCGCGTCTCGATAACACCAATGCGCCAGGAAACACAATCCGCAATCCGACCATCGATCAGAAATCCGCAAGCACGAGATCTGCGCGTCGCTGGTGCTCGACGACGCGATGCGCGTTGGGGATGTCGTTGCCGTGGGCTTTCCGCTTCGCCGCCTCCTCCTCGTAACCGTGATCGTACCAGCGTTTCAAAAGACGCCGCTCCAGCTCCTCGATCCCCGGGTTGATAAAGATGGAGAAATCGAAGGCACCCGCGAGCTTGTTCCAGGGGGCCTCGTCGAGAAGCAGATAGTTGCCCTCCACGAGAACCATGTGTGTTTCGGGCGCAACGATCCGGGCCGAGGCGATCGCCAATTCCCGCGACCGGTCGAAAACCGGAACAAGCACCTCGCCGTCATTGGCGCGGACCGCCTGAACCGTCGACAGGAACGCCCTAACGTCAAACGTTTCCGGCGCGCCCTTGCGAGGGAGCAGGCCCTTTTCTTCCAGGACGGCATTGTCCATGTGGAAGCCGTCCATTGGCAGCACCGCCGCCTTTTCGCCGCGGGCGACCAGGGCCTCGGCGAGCGCGTCCGACAGCGTCGACTTGCCGGCACCCGGAGGGCCGGCAATGGCGACGACGAAACGGGCAGCACCAGCCGCCCGTTTCAGGATTTCGTTGGCGATCGGCTCGACGTTCATGCCGCGAGCGCTTCGCGCGGCGGCTCCTTCGCCCCGGTCATGAAGGCGACAGCATCCGACATC
This sequence comes from Sinorhizobium sp. NFACC03, assembly GCF_900103435.1. Taxonomy (NCBI): domain Bacteria; kingdom Pseudomonadati; phylum Pseudomonadota; class Alphaproteobacteria; order Hyphomicrobiales; family Rhizobiaceae; genus Sinorhizobium; species Sinorhizobium sp. NFACC03. The sequence continues at coordinate 39,474 of NZ_FMXF01000001.1, read as the reverse complement.
GTGTGCTCCTTCGGATTGATGACGCATAGCCGTTTGCCGAGACGATGGACATGGATTCTGTCAGCCACCTCGAACACATGCGGCATGTTGTGCGAGATCAGCACGATCGGCAGACCGCGGGAACGCACGTCGAGGATCAGCTCCAGCACCCGCCGGCTTTCCTTGACACCAAGTGCTGCCGTCGGCTCGTCCATGATCACCACTTTAGAGCCGAAGGCTGCGGCGCGCGCCACGGCCACACCCTGGCGCTGGCCGCCCGAAAGCGTTTCCACCGCCTGGTTGATGTTCTGGATGGTCATCAGACCGAGCTCGGACAGCTTTGCCCGTGCCCGCTTCTCCATCTCCCCACGGTCGAGCGTGCGGAAGAGCTTGCCCATGATGCCCGGCTTGCGAATCTCGCGGCCGAGAAACATGTTGTCGGCGATCGACAGCGCCGGCGACAGCGCCAGGTTCTGGTAGACCGTCTCGATGCCGGCCGAGCGTGCATCCATCGGCGAGCGGAAGTGGACTGGCTGGCCCTCGAGCATGATCTCACCCTCATCGGGCGTGACGGCGCCCGATATCGCCTTGATCATCGAGGACTTGCCGGCACCGTTGTCGCCGATCACGGCGAGGATCTCGCCGGGATAGAGGTCGAAGTCGGCATAGTCGAGGGCGGTCACGCGACCGTAGCGCTTGACGAGGCCGCGGGCTGTGAGAATGGGTTCCTGTGTCATCAGGCAGCTACCTTTCTGATCCACTGGTCGATGGCGACGGCGGTGATGATCAGCACTCCGGTGAGGAAGACCTTCCATTGCGGGTCAGCGCCCAGCATGTTGAGGCCCATGGAGACGACGCCAACGATCATCGCGCCGATCAGGGTTCCAAGGATCGACCCACGTCCGCCGAAGAGCGAGATGCCGCCGATCACGGCTGCTGTGATGGCCTGCAGATTGTAGTCGGTGACGGCTGCCGACGGCGAGATCGAACCATTGCGGCCGATCGAGACCCAGGCGGCGAGTGCGGCGATCAGCCCGGCCAGTGTATAGGCGCTGAGCAGGACGCGGCTGGTGCGGATACCGGAGAGCTTGGCCGCTTCCGGATCGTCGCCGACAGCGTAAAGATGACGCCCCCAGGCCGTGTGATTGAGCGCATACCAGAGGCCGAAGACCAGCAAGACCATCATCACCACACCGAGCGTGAACACAGCGGAGCCCACCTTGAAGCTGACACCGAAGACGTGGAGCATCTGGGTGACGGCCGTCACATCGGCCTCGCGGATCGTCGCATTGGCCGAATAGATGAAGTTCGTCGACATGATCACGTACCAGGTGCCGAGCGTGACGATGAACGGCGGAAGCTTGACCCTGGAGACGAGGAAGCCGTTGAGAAAGCCGCAGGCGCCGCCGACGACGAAGCCGAGGAAGATCGCGATCGGTGCCGGAAGCCCATAGGTCACGGCGCAGTTGCCCATGATGACCGCCGAAAGCACCATGATCACCCCGATCGAAAGATCGATACCGGCGGTCAGGATCACCAGGGTCTGCGCGGCGCCGAGGATACCGACGATGGCGATCTGCTGGAGGATGAGGGTCAGCGTGTAGGACGAGAAGAACTTCCCGCCGATGGCAATGCCGAAGATCAGAATTGCTGCGACAAGCACGATGAACGGCACGGCCGCCGGCGTCGAATGCAGGAAATGCTGGATCTTCTGGATCGCGGTCTTGTCATGCGTATCGAACGACGCGACCTGCGTCGAACTGTTGACCAGGACTTTTTCGAATTCCTGGGATGGTTGTGCGGCTGTGTTGGGCTCGCCCATGGACCTTCCTCCCGTGAACCCCGCTCCCAAGGGGTTGCGATGCAGTCGTGCACAGCCCGCCCACAAAGACGCGGGCATAAGCACTCTTAAGAAGCTGCGCGGTTTTCATCGCCGTGTCAAAGACATCGGCGCTTACGCGAAGGGCGGCCGGGGCCGCCCTTCCGTTAATGGCTCATGCGTTCGAAGAGCAAAGGCGATCAGCCCCAGCACTTCTCCGTGCCGACCTTGGTGTCGATCGATTCGACACCGGCAGCCGGCTTGTCAGTGACGAGCGAAACGCCGGTGTCGAAGAAGTCCTTGCCTTCCGTCGGCTTCGGCTTTTCACCGGTATCGGCGAACTTCTTGATCGCCTCGATGCCGAGGGCCGCCATCATCAGCGGATATTGCTGCGAGGTGGCGCCGATGACACCTTCAGCGACCGACTTGACGCCCGGGCAACCGCCGTCGACAGAGACGATCAGCACGTCCTTCTCCTTGCCGACGGCCTTCAGCGCCTGATAGGCGCCAACGGCGGCCGGCTCGTTGATGGTGTGGATCACGTTGATGTCGGGATCCTTCTGCAGAAGGTTTTCCATCGCCTTGCGGCCACCTTCTTCGTTGCCGTTGGTGACGTCGTGGCCGACGATGCGCGGATCATCTTCGTCGCCGATCTTGTTCGGATCCTTCGTGTCGATGCCGAAGCCCATCATGAAGCCCTGGTCGCGCAGGACGTCGACCGTCGGCTGCGACGGAAGTAGATCGAGGAAGCCGATCTTGGCGGTCTTGGCACCCTCGCCCATGGTGGCGACGGCCCATTGGCCGATCAGCTTGCCGGCGAGCAGGTTGTCGGTTGCAAACGTCGCGTCGGCAGCGGTCGGCGGATCGAGCGGTGTATCGAGCGCGATCACGAGCAGACCAGCGTCCTGCGCCTTCTTCACCTGATCGACGATCGCCTTGGTGTCGGAGGCGGCGATCAGGATGCCCTTGGCGCCATCGGCGATGCAGGATTCGATTGCAGCCACCTGGCTGTCGTGGTCGCCGTCGATCTTGCCGGCATAGGCCTTCAGCGTCACGCCGAGTTCCTGCGCCTTGGCGGTAGCACCCTCCTTCATCTTGACGAAGAAGGGGTTGGTGTCGGTCTTGGTAATGAGGCAGGCGCCGACATCAGCAGCCTGTGCCGGCGCGGCGAAAACGACGCCAAGGGACAGCGCGCCGAAAGCAGCGGAAAGAACAGTCTTCTTCATGAAATCCTCCCAAGGATTGAAAATCGGGTCGGCGGACCGCCCCCAGGCCACGCGACAGCAACATTTTCCTCCGTTGCAATCGACGCTTCCGAGACAAAAACAAACATTAAAATTCCGGGGTGTCAATAAATAAATCAAATTGAATTATTATTTCGATGTGGCATTCTTGGGATGACGACGCTCCGTCCGAGAAGCGGAGCGTCAGACAAATTGACAGAGTCACAGCAAGCGGAAACAACAGACCTGCGCCAAGCGGGCACCAGAGCGGAATGAGGAAAAGTGCATGCGGTTTTCCGCCTGATCCCGCTCCAGCTTTTGAGAAGCGATCACGTCTATGGTTTTGGGTCGATCCGACCCTGAACCATCGTGATCTAATGCCAACGGGAGGAGACGGTGGCATGTCACTGACAGACGGTCCTGATCGGGGACCGATGCAACCTGAGGTCATTGACCCTAGCGGCGGGGCCAACCAGACGCGCGTGCGCGCCTATAACGAGCGCCTGGTCATGTCGCTGGTCAGGCGTCACGGCGGCCTCTCCAAAGCCGATATCGCCCGGCGTTCCGGCCTTTCGGCGCAGACCGTATCGGTGATCATGCGGGCGCTGGAAAGCGACGGCCTGCTGGTCAAGGGCGATCCCGTTCGCGGCAAGGTTGGACAACCATCGACACCGATGCGGCTCAATCCGGACGCGGTCTTTTCCTTCGGCGTGAAAATCGGCCGGCGCAGCGCCGATCTCGTGCTGATGGATTTCGTCGGCAGCATCCGGCTGCATCTGCATCATGTGCATGCCTATCCGCTGCCCGGCGATCTCGTCGATTTCATCATTTCCGGCATGGCGAAGCTCGAACAGCAACTCAACCCCGATCAGCGCAAGCGGATCGCCGGCATCGGCATCGCCACGCCCTTCGAACTGTGGAACTGGGCGGAGGAAGTGGGCGCGCCGCGGGAAGAAATGAACAAGTGGCGCGACATCGATCTGCAGGCGGCAATCTCGGCCCGCACCACCTATCCGGTCTTCCTGCAGAACGACGGCACCAGCGCCTGCGGCGCCGAACTCGCCTTCGGCGTCGGCGCCATCTACCCGGACTTCGTCTATTTCTATATCGGCTCGTTCATCGGCGGCGGCGTCGTCCTGAACTCGGCGCTCTTCTCCGGGCGTACCGGAACGGCTGGCGCCATCGGCCCCCTGCCGGTCTCGGGCAAGGACGGCAGGACCATCCAGCTCCTCAAGATCGCCTCGGTCTTCGTGCTCGAAAATCTGCTGCGCGAACGCGGCATCGACCCGCGGCCGCTCTGGTACTCGGCTGACGACTGGATCGACTTCGGCGAACCGCTCGACATCTGGATCGACGACTGTGGCGCGGCGCTTGCCCAGGCTGTCGTGTCGGCCGTCTCGATCGTCGACTTCTCGGCCGTTGTCATCGACGGCGGCTTCCCACCCTGGGTCCGGGCCCGGTTGCTCGCCGCCACCCGCAGGGCGCTCTACGAGCTCGACCTCCAGGGCGTTACCATCCCTGAACTGGTGGAAGGCCTGGTTGGTAGCCACGCGCGCGCCATCGGCGGCGCCAGCCTGCCGCTCTTCTCCCGCTATCTGCTCGACACCAATGTCCTCTTCAAGGAGCTCGGCTGATGCTGAAAGGACTAAACCCGATCCTCAGTCCCGAGTTGCTCGCAACGCTCCGGGCGATGGGGCACGGCGATGAAATCGCGCTGGTCGACGGCAACTATCCGGGCCAGGAACATGCACGCCGTCTCGTCCGGCTCGACGGGCACCCGCTGATCCCGGTGCTCGACGCCATCCTCAGCGTTTTGCCAATCGACGATTTCGTGCCCGAAGCGATCTTCCGCGCCACCGTCAAACAGGACAGGGAGGCGCTGGACCCGGTGCATCAGGAGATCGTCGCGTGCTGCGCCCGGCACGAGCCCGGCCGCCGTGTCGTGCCCTTGCTCGGAGCGGATTTTTACCCGCGCGTAAGAGCCGCCCACACGGTCGTCCAGACGAGCGAGCCCAGGCTCTACGGCAACGTCATTCTGCGCAAGGGCGTGATTTATCCCTGAAATGCAAGAAGCCCGCCGAACGAGCGACGGGCTTGATGTTACTGCGGTAAACCAGAGTATGCCTTGTGCGTTGATCCCAACGCGCGGCATCTTCGGTCTCAGGCGCCGCGCTTGTCGACCGACAGAGCGCCGGGGCCGAAGACGGCGAGCACGAGGAAACCACCGGCGATCGCGATATTCTTCATCATCATCAGGCCGTTGAAGACGGTCAGCAGGCCGTTGGCTTCCGGCGGGAAGTTCGGGATGTTGATCGCTCCGCTGTGGAAGGCGAAAGCGGTGATAAGGCTGAACGCCGCAAGCAGATAGGCGGCAATCTTCGTCTGGAAGCCGACGAGAACGGCAAGACCGGCGACGAGTTCGAAGAGGCCGGCAAGGTAAGCGAGTGCGGTCGGTGCCGGCCAGCCAGCGCCGGTGATCATCTGGGCCGTGCCCGACGGATCCATCAGCTTGCTGAAACCGGACATGATGAACATGATAGAGAGGAGGACGCGTCCGATGAGGACGACAACATTCTGAGGCATGCGAGGCTCCTGTGAGAAACGGTTGTTGGCAACAGAAGTATCAGCATTTTGAAATTCATCTAGCCGCTCCGAGAGCGACAGATCGTTCAAGAAAATGAAACGACCAGCCGGCATCGTCAACCTCCGAGCTTGGCGCTTTCTGACTTATCCGCAGACAAACACGGAACTACATCGTCGGCACATCGTTCTTTTCTATTGCAAGGACGAGGCGGCTGGGCGAAGAATTTCGGCGCGGCAGGGGACGCCGCGCGGGGGCATGTCATGAACGAAATCAACAGGAGCCCGACTTTCTGGCGCTCGTTTCCGATCTTTGAAGAATTCGACAAGAATGCCATTGCCGAGCTTGCCGACATCGCGACCTACAGGAAGTGGCCGGCCGGCACCGTAATCTTCCAGCGTGGCGACGAAGGCAATTACATGATTGTCGTCATTTCCGGGCGCATCAAGCTGTCGCTGATCACGCCGCAAGGCCGGGAACTAATGCTGCGCCAGCACGAAGCCGGCGCGATCTTCGGCGAGATGGCGGTGCTCGATGGCCAGACGCGGTCGGCCGACGCAACGGCGATGACAGCGTCGGAAGGGTATGTCATCGGCAAGAAGTCGTTCCTCGATATCGTCACCAACCGGCCGGAAGCGGCCGAGGCCGTCATCCGCTTCCTCTGCGCCCAGCTGCGCGACACGACCGAGCGACTCGAGACCATCGCGCTCTATGATCTCAATGCCCGCGTCGCGCGCTTCTTCCTCGCCACGCTCCGCCAGATCCACGGCAACGAGCTGCCGGAAAGCGCCAATCTAAGGCTGACCATGAGCCAGACGGACATCGCCGGTGTGCTCGGCGCCAGCCGGCCGAAGGTCAACCGCGCCATCCAGTGGCTGGAGGAAAGCGGCGCGATCAGAAGAAACGAGGGCATCATCGCCTGCAAGGTCGGCCGCCTGCAAAGCATCGCCGATCCGGAGGAGGACTAGCGCGCATGGCCGCTGAGCCGCGCCGGCAATTGCGTTTCACTCCGCTTGCCGGCGGGTTCCTGACGAGCTTGCTGGTTGCCGTCGCCCTCTATCTCTTCGCCGAGCCGGTATTAGAAACGCAGCGCGAGCTGTTCTTCGACAGCCTGACACAGTGGATTCCCGCGCCGCAGTCGCCTGACATCATTGTGGTCGACATCGACCGCCAGGCCCATCAATCGCGCCCGTCGGGCGAATGGGACAGGACGGCAACCGCCGATCTTCTGTCGCGGCTTGCGACGGCCGGCGCCGAGGCCGTGGCGGTCGACTTCGTCTTCAGCGCCGATTGCAACACGACCGGCGACGGCAATGCGGCCCTCGCCTCCGCGCTTGGACGTGTCCCCGTCGTGCTCGGCTTTCTGATTGCCGATACGATCCAGGAGCGGCCGCGTCCGGTACCGCCGCTGGCACTGAGCCGCCCCTTCGCCCCGCCCGAACTCTGGTTCCTCGACGGCGCCGAAACCTCCTGTGCCGCGTTCATGGACCAGGCGAAGGCGGCCGCCGCTTCGTTTCTCGTTGGCGACGAGGACGCGCGGATCCGGCGGGTACAGGCCTATGCCATCCTCGGCAACGACGCCTATCCGACGCTGGCGATCGAGGCGACACGGCTGATGCGCGGGGCCGGCACGCCGATCCTCGGCGGCGCACCCGCCTGGTTGCGCATCGACGGACGGGTGATGGCGCTCGATGAAACCGGCAGCCTGCGCTTCGTCGCCAGTGCTGCGGACCGGCTCGCCGCCCGCACCGTTTCCGCCGCCGATGTGTTGTCCGGCAAGGCGGCGGCGGATCGCTTTGCAGGCAAACTCGTGCTCATCGGCAGCAGCCTGCCGAGCCTCGGGGGCTTACGGCCCAGCGCCTCGATGCCGCTCGAACCCTCGGTGCAGATCCACGCGGATATCGCCAACGCGGTCCTGACCGGCTTCATACCGAAGCGTGACAGCCGGCTTCCGCTCGCCGAGGCCGCCATGGCCCTCGTCGCCGGATGTGGTATCGCCTTCGCGGCCGCGCGCCTTCGGCCAATGATATCCGCGGCCCTTGGCCTTATCGCCGTCGGCGCCGTCGTCGCGGCAGCAGCGATCATCTATGACACCAGTGGCTGGCTTATCGATGCGATCAGCATTTCGGTCGCGCTCGCCCTCGTTCTGGCGGTGACGAGCATCCTGCAATTTGCTCGGGTGCGGCGATCCGAAGCGGCGGCACGGCAGAAATTTTCGCAATACCTGCCGCAATCGGTCGTCGCCCGCTATATCGACAATCCCGGGCTTACACGCGTGGCCGGCGAGGAACGCCAGGTGACGGCGCTCTTCACCGACATCGAGAGCTTTTCCTCCCTGTCGCAGAGACTGAAGCCGCGGGACCTCATTGCCTTGCTCGACATCTACTTTTCGGAGGTCAACGCGCTGGTGGCCGAGCACGGCGGCATGGTCGATAAGGTGGTGGGCGATGCCGTGCACGCCTTTTTCAACGCGCCCGAGGACCTGCCGGAACACGTCGACAGGGCGATCGCGTGTGCCAGAGCGATCCATGCATTGACGGAAGAGATGCGGGGACGCCCGCAGTTTGCCGCCAACAGCTTCGGCAGGACCCGGATCGGCGTCGAGACCGGACCGGCGGTGGTCGGCGAAGTCGGCGCCGGCGGCAAGCTCGACTACACCGCCCATGGCGACGCGATCAATCTGGCGGCGCGGCTTCAGGAGGCGAACAAGTTCCTAGGCACATCGATCTGCGTCGGGCCTGCTGCAGCGGCGGAAAGCAAGCAGCCGCTTCGCCCGCTCGGCAGCCACGAAATTCGCGGCTTCTCGACGATGGAGCTTTTCACGGTTTCGGAGTAAAGCGCCGCAAAGCCTGGGACACAATGCGCGGAGCGCGCTTTTCGTCGGGAGTAGCGACGGCTCAACGCGTTAGCCCGACGCTGGCATAGGCTTCCCTGATGCGCGGCTCACCCCAGTTGATGGGCTCGCTCGGGGCGTCACCGCGATGATGAAACTCCACCCCCTGCCCCGCAGCGACGATCCGGGTCACGCCGCCACGCGCGACCGAAACGCTCCCATGTTCGACGAAGACGGCAAATGCGGCCCGGCTCGGTCCGCAAAAGAACTTGGTGCCGCGCACGCCGATCATGCCGAAGGCCGTGCGGACCGCCACATCGACCTTGGGCAGGCCCTCGGGCCGATCGAACACCATGCGGCCCGTTCCGAGTTCGAGCGTACCACCCTGACCGGCGATGAAGCTGTCGACGAGCAGCTCGGTTTCGGCGCCGAGCAGCACGCGCGTATCGGTGCCGAGGTTCAAGGTCGCATAGCTCTCGACATTCGTGCGCACGCGGTCGTTCTCGAAGAGCTGGCTACCGACCGTGAGCGGGTCGTCCTTTTTCGCCTGCTTCCGTCTAACGTCGCCGCGGACCTCCGTTGCCTCGCCAAGTGAAGGGCTTGCCCAGGAGGTGGCGACACCGCCGCCGGCCGCCGTCAGCAGCAGGCCGCCGACGACAACGCGTCGGCTCACCAGCATCTTGCGCATTGGCGCTGCCAGATCTTCCATTGCCCTCTCCCGTTTGAGCGTTGCGACCTTCGAGGATAGCCCCGGCGTTCCCGGATGCAAGCCGGCTCAAGGGCCCGGCTCTCTATGTCCCTCCGTCACTTCGCCAGAGCTTTCGCCACCAGGCTGTTCCCGCCGTAACAGCCCTCCGTGACGGTCGCCGATAAATTGATCCTGAAGACACGGGGAGAGCATCATGGAAAATCGCAGCACATCCGGAACCCGCATCATCAATGCCCTCTTCCTGGCGATCGTCAGTCTGCTGGCAGTGGCCGCGATCGCCCTCCCGTCGGCACGCGCTGCCGATCTCTCCGCCGCCGAAGTCTGCGACCGCGAAGCGGGCAGCATCTTCGACCTGCAGCGCAACCAGACTTTCCCGGCCGTTTCCGCCGAAGACATCAGGATCGGCGTGGCGCTTTCGGCCTGCCGCGAGGCCTACAACCAGAAGAGCGGCGCCCGCACCGAATTTCAGCTCGCCCGCGTGCTCGACAAGGCCGGGCAGAAGACCCAGTCGCTGCGCATTCTCGGTGAAGCCGCCGAACATGGCCACGCGCTGGCGATGACCAACTATGCCGTTCTCGTCGGTGAACAGGGGGACACGGCAACCGAATTCGCGCTGAACCAGAAGGCCGCTGCTGCCGGCAACGTTCTCGCGGCCTACAATCTCGGCGTCTCCTACCGCGACGGCATGGGCACGCCGGTCAACGGCAAGCTGGCGATCGAATGGTTCGAACGGGCATCGCTCGCCGGCGACGACGTCGCCGCCTTCAACCTCGCGGTGATCCTGGACGAAGGCAAGCTGGTGCCGGAAGACAACGCCAAGGCTGCCAAGCTTTATCGCCTGGCCGCAGACCGCGGCAATGTCGATGCCATGGTCAATCTCGGCCTGATGCTCGAGAACGGTGAAGGAACCGCCAAGGATATCCCGGCCGCCCGTGCGATCTTCCGCAAGGCCGCCAACGAAGGTGACGCCTTCGCCGAACGCAAGCTCGCGGAACTTACCGGCAACGACGCCCTGCAGACGGCCATGCTCGGCAAGACCAGCCGCATCAAATAATCCAACACGCCTCCCAAGGGCCGCGCGGGCCGGAGATCATAGGGATCTTCGGCCCGCGTTTTCGTTTGGGCAATTCCAGAAACGGTGTGAAGCGACGATTCATTCGGAACTGCATGTTTCAAAGCAGGTCGGGTTAGCGAATTTCGCCCGCCTGCGGTCCCCAGGTATCGGTCAGCGCAAAGCCGTCGGCCAGCGGATCGAAGGGATCGAGCGCCACCTGGTGCAGGCCGAAGGTCCAGCCGCGGCCAGCAATCGTCGGGATGATCGCCTCGCGGCCGGCGACGGTCGTCACGCCTTCGAGGCCCACTTCGAACTCGGAGCCGATGATCGAGCGCGACTTCAGGACGTCGCCGACCTTGACCTTGCCGCGGGCGTGCAGCGTCGCGAGATTGGCCGAGCTGCCGGTGCCGCAAGGCGAGCGGTCGACGCGGCCCGGCCACATGGTCGTGCAGGTGCGGATCGTGCCGTCCGCCTCGACATCGCGGAACATGACGTAGGCGACGCCCTTGATTTCCGGGATCTCCGGATGGACGACGGGGATGGTGCGGTTGACGATATCCTTCAGGATCATGCCCGCTTCGACGATCTCGCGGGCGTTCGCCTTGTCGATCGTGGTGCCGATCTGGCCGACATCGACCAGCGCGTAGAAGATGCCGCCGTAGCAGAGGTCGAGCTTGATCTTGCCCCACTTCGGCGTGTCGACCTCGACGTCGAGCTCATGCACGAAGGACGGGACCATCGTCAGCTTCACCTTCTCGCAACGGCCGTCGCGGCAGGTCGCAGTGGCCTTGACGAGGCCGGACGCCGTGTCGAGCATCACCACCGTCTCCGGCTCCTTCATCTCGATGATGCCGGATTCGAGCAGGGCAGTGGTGACGCAGATCGAGTTCGAGCCGGACATGGCATGCGCCTGGTCGGCCTGGAGGATGATGAAGCCGGCGTCTGCCTCCGGCCGCTTCGGCGGCACCAGCAGGTTGACCGAGCCGATCGAACCGGAGCGCGGCTCCAGGCACAGGAACCGGCGCAGGCTGTCATCGACCGTGTTGATGTGGTTGAGCTGCTCGGCGATCGAGTTTCCCGGGATCTTCGGTACGCCGCCGATCGCGACCTTGCCGATCTCACCCTCGCAATGAACGTCCAGCAACTGGATTGTGCGCTTCCACCGCATGCCGTTTCTCCAATTCGCTTGCCGTCGCCCTAGCGGCGATCATAGCTGATATATCAGATGCGTTTGCATTAGCGCTTTCCTAGGCCCGCCGCAAGAAGAACCGCCGAGCTCCGAGAGAGTCGCCCCAAAGTTGCCGCTTGACGCGTCATACGCCGCAGCTTGGGCCACCCGCGACGCAACCTTCTGGATCTCCATGACAAAGCTGATCATCTTTACCGACCTACACATGGTGCCCGAAGGCACGACGATCATCGGGCTCGATCCCTACCAGCGCCTGGCCAATGGCATCGAACACGTCAACCGTTACCATGCGGACGCCGATCGGGTGATTTTCACCGGCGACCTCACCCACTACGCCGATCGCGTTTCCTACGAACGGCTGAAGCGGCTCATCGATCAGCTCACGCCGCCGGTCGCCATCACCATCGGCAACCACGACTGGCGCGAGGTTTTTCTCGATACCTTCCCGGACGCGGTGGCGGACGAGAACGGTTTCGTACAGCAGGCGATCGATTTCCCGGACTGCCGTGCCATCCTGCTCGATACGCTCTTTGCGCCGCCCTATGATTATCCCACCAGCCATGTCGGCATGCTCTGTGCCAAACGTCTTGCCTGGCTCGACCGGCAGCTTGCCGAGGCCGGCGACAAACCGGCGCTGCTGTTCATGCATCATCCGCCACACAGAACGGGCTTTACCGGCATGGACATGATCCGGCTCGCCAACGAGACGGAGTTCTACGCGCTCGTCAAACGACACGGCAACGTGCGGCATATCTTTGCCGGCCACGTGCACCGCACGATCAGCGGCTCCAGCCGCGGCATTCCGTTCTCGATCTTCAAGAGCCCCGTGCACCAGCAGCCGATGCCCTTCGACACACCCGATACGTCTCTGTCTGTCGACGAGCCGGCGGCCTACGGCATCGCCGTCGTGACCGACGATGGCGTGCTGGTGCATACGGAAGACTACGAGATGCCCGCCGGGACGCGACCATCGCGTGAGGGCCATTTCGGACCGCGGACCTTCATGCTAGTTTGGCGCATGACCCATTCCGCTTCCGACGACATCTTCGATTGCCAGAGCTGCGGCACGTGCTGCGCCTATTCGGCCGACTGGCCGCGCTTCTCGCTGGAGACGGACGAGGAGCTCGACCTGATCCCGGCGGAATATGTGTCGGCCGATCTCGGCGGCATGCGCTGCGAGGACGATCGTTGCTCCGCACTCGGCGGCAAGCTCGGCGAACACGTCGGTTGCAAGATCTATGCGATCAGGCCAATCGTCTGCCGCACCTGCATGCCCGGCGACGACGAGTGCCTGATGGCCCGCGAGAAGCATTTCGGCAAGGCGGCCTGATCTCTGATCATCCGGTGGTATCGCGAACAATCCGCATTGTCTCCGGTCATGTTCGGCCGTAGCGGTGAAACATTCCGCAAAAGACAAAAAATGCCGGATGGATGTACGGCGAAAGGAAGCGTATTTTCCGCCCACGATCGGGGGCGCGCCGCGCCCTCCAAACCGCTTCCCGGAGGATAGCGCTCGATGAGCCAGACACCGCTTCAAAAGACCACGACCGAAACCGGCGCGCCGCAGGCTCCCTTCGCCGATTTCGCCCCGCCGGTGCGGCCGCAGAGCACGCTGCGCCAGGCAATCACTGCCGCCTACCGCCGCCCGGAAACGGAAGCGCTGCCGGCGCTGATCGAAGCCGCAACGCTTGACGCCGCGACCCGCGCGGCAGCGGCCAAGACCGCACGCAAGCTGATCGAGGCACTGCGCGCCAAGCACAAGGGTTCGGGCGTCGAGGGTCTGGTGCAGGAGTATTCGCTGTCGAGCCAGGAAGGCGTGGCGCTGATGTGCCTTGCCGAAGCGCTGCTGCGCATTCCAGATACCGCAACGCGCGACGCGCTGATCCGCGACAAGATCTCCGACGGCGACTGGAAGTCGCATATCGGCGGCGGCCGCTCGCTGTTCGTCAACGCCGCCACCTGGGGTCTCGTCGTCACCGGCAAGCTCACCGCCACCGTGAACGACCGCAGCCTTTCGGCCGCTCTGACCCGTCTCATCGCCCGTTGCGGCGAGCCGGTCATCCGCCGCGGCGTCGACATGGCGATGCGCATGATGGGCGAACAGTTCGTGACCGGCGAGACCATCGACGAGGCGCTGCGCCGTTCGCGCGCGCTCGAACAGAAGGGCTTCCGCTATTCCTACGACATGCTCGGCGAAGCGGCGACGACGGCTGCCGACGCGGAGCGCTACTACCGCGACTACGAGACGGCGATCCATGCCATCGGCAAGGCGTCCGCCGGCCGCGGCATCTATGAAGGCCCCGGCATCTCGATCAAGCTTTCGGCGCTGCACCCGCGCTACGCCCGTTCGCAGGCCTTGCGCGTCATGGAAGAGCTGCTGCCGAAGGTGAAGGCGCTCGCTCTCATCGCCAAGAAATATGACATCGGCCTCAACATCGACGCCGAGGAAGCCGATCGCCTCGAACTCTCGCTCGACCTGCTAGAAGAACTCTGCCTCGACAAGGACCTCGCCGGCTGGGCCGGCATGGGCTTCGTCGTCCAGGCCTACGGTAAGCGCTGCCCCTACGTGCTCGATTTCATCATCGATCTTGCCCGCCGCGCCGAACGCCGCGTCATGGTTCGCCTCGTCAAGGGCGCCTATTGGGACGCCGAGATCAAGCGCGCCCAGCTCGACGGTCTCGAAGATTTCCCGGTCTATACCCGCAAGATCTACACCGACGTCTCCTACATCGCCTGCGCCAAGAAGCTGCTGGCCGCGACCGACGTGATCTTCCCGCAGTTTGCGACGCACAACGCCCAATCGCTTGCGACCATCTACGAAATGGCCGGCAAGGACTTCAAGGTCGGAAAATACGAGTTCCAGTGCCTGCACGGCATGGGCGAGCCGCTCTATGACGAAGTGGTCGGCAAAGGCAATCTCGACCGTCCCTGCCGCATCTACGCCCCGGTCGGCACGCATGAGACGCTGCTTGCCTATCTCGTTCGCCGACTGCTCGAAAATGGTGCGAACTCCTCCTTCGTCAACCGCATCGCCGATCCGAAGGTTTCGGTCGACGAACTGACCGCCGACCCGGTCGAGATCGTCCGCGCCATGCCCATCGTCGGCGCGCCGCATGACCAGATCGCTCTGCCCGACAATCTCTTCGGCGAAACGCGCCGCAACTCGGCCGGTCTCGATCTCTCAAACGAAGCGGGCCTCACCTCGCTGACCGCCGCGCTGCAGGCGAGTGCAACCGTCGACTGGAAGGCCGTTCCGCAGCTGGCAACCGGCACTGCCTCGGGCGAAACGCGGGCCGTCGTCAACCCCGGCGATCACCGCGACGTGGTCGGCTCGGTCACCGAGGCTTCGGAAGCCGATGCCCGTCAGGCCGCGACCCTTGCCGCCAAGGCCGCCGCAAGCTGGGCCGCCGTCTCGCCGGCCGAACGTGCTTCTTGCCTGGTGCGCGCCGCCGATCTGATGCAGGCACGCATGCCGACGCTGCTCGGCCTGATTGCCCGCGAAGCCGGCAAGTCTCTGCCGAACGCCATTGCCGAAGTACGCGAAGCGATCGACTTCCTGCGTTACTACGCCGAACAGACGCGCCGCACGCTCGGCCCGGCCCACAAGGCGCTTGGACCCATCGTCTGCATCAGCCCGTGGAACTTCCCGCTGGCGATCTTCGCCGGCCAGATTGCCGCGGCCCTCGTTGCCGGCAACCCTGTGCTGGCAAAGCCGGCCGAGGAAACGCCGCTGATTGCCGCTGAAGGCGTGCGCGTCCTGCACGAGGCCGGCATCCCCGCCGACGCCCTGCAGTTGCTCCCCGGCGACGGCCGTATCGGCGCGGCCCTGGTGGCTGCACCGGAAATCGCCGGCGTCATGTTCACCGGCTCGACCGAAGTCGCGCGCCTGATCCAGGCGCAGCTTGCCGACCGGCTTTCGCCCGCCGGCCGACCGATCCCGCTGATCGCCGAGACCGGCGGCCAGAACGCCATGATCGTCGACAGCTCGGCACTTGCCGAACAGGTCGTCGGCGATGTCATCGCCTCGGCTTTCGACAGCGCCGGCCAGCGCTGCTCGGCGCTGCGTGTTCTCTGCCTGCAGGAAGACGTCGCCGACCGCACGCTTTCGATGCTGAAGGGTGCGCTGCACGAGCTGAAGATCGGCCGGACGGACCGGCTCTCGGTCGATGTCGGCCCGGTCATCACCGCCGAAGCCAAGGGCATCATCGAGAAGCATATCGACGCGATGCGCGGTCTCGGCCGCAAGGTCGAGCAGATCGGCCTTGCCTCCGGAACCGAAGAGGGCACCTTCGTGCCACCGACGATCATCGAGCTCGACAAGCTCTCCGACCTCAAGCGCGAAGTCTTCGGTCCGGTGCTGCACGTCATCCGTTACCGCCGCGACGATCTCGACCAGCTGATCGACGACATCAACGCCACCGGCTACGGCCTGACCTTCGGCCTGCACACGCGCCTCGACGAGACGATCGCGCATGTGACCGCACGGGTGAAGGCGGGCAATCTCTATGTCAACCGCAACGTCATCGGCGCTGTCGTCGGCGTTCAGCCCTTCGGCGGACGCGGCCTCTCCGGCACCGGCCCGAAGGCCGGCGGCCCGCTCTATCTCGGCCGTCTCGTCGCCACCGCACCGGTTCCGCCACAGCACAGCTCGGTTCACACCGATCCGGCGCTGCTCGACTTTGCCAAGTGGCTCGACGGCAAGGGTGCCAAGACTGAGGCAGAAGCTGCCCGCACCGCCGGCAGCAACTCGGCCCTCGGCCTGCTTTCGGAGCTTCCGGGCCCGGTCGGCGAACGCAACCTCTACGCGCTGCACCCGCGCGGCCGCGTCCTGCTGGTTCCGGCGACGGAAACCGGTCTCTACCACCAGCTGGGTGCTGCGCTTGCGACCGGCAACACCGTGGTCGTCGACGCCGCTTCCGGCCTCCAGGCCTCGTTGAAGGACCTGCCGGCGAGCGTTTCCGCCCGACTTTCCTGGTCGAAGGAATGGGCGGCCGATGGTCCGTTCGCTGGTGCACTCGTCGAAGGCGACGGCGAACGCGTGCGCGAGGTCAGCAAGGCGATTGCCGGCCTGCCGGGCCCGCTCGTTCTCGTCCAGGCGGCTTCGACCGAAGAGATCGGCAGGAACCCCGACGCCTATTGCCTGAACTGGCTGCTCGAGGAGGTCTCGACCTCGATCAACACGGCGGCCGCCGGCGGCAATGCCAGCCTGATGGCGATCGGCTGATCGTCACTCGTCCTCACCGACAAGAATGCCTCTCCCGAACGCGGGAGAGGCGATGAAGGGGCTGGGGCTTCACCCGGTCGTCGTGGCGCTGCCCTCTCCTCTTCATCTCTGTGCTTGTCACAGAGATCCAGCTGCGCCGCGTCGGCGGCGCGAAAGAACCTTTCAAGGCGACATTGCAGACGGTGTCTTCTCACGCCGCAGACGCGCCGTGACTGGATTTCTGTGACAAGCACAGAAATGAAGGCCGGAAACGTTCGGACCCGCTCCGATACTCAAGCCCTGGGCCGCGCCCCAAACCGTGGTGGCGCCCTTGCCCGCAATCCGTTATCAGCGTTTCAGAAACGGAAGCAGCCATGTTCACCCTCACGCGCATCGAAACGGCAACCCAGGACGCCAAGAAGAGCCGGTTTCTGGCCATTGCCGCGCCTATTGCCGATGAACAGGCGGCGAAGGATTTCCTGAGCGCCCATTCCGATCCCACGGCGAACCACAATTGCTGGGCCTGGCGCATCGGCCAGGCCTATCGCTTCAGCGACGACGGCGAGCCGAGCGGCACGGCCGGCAAGCCTATTCTCGCCGCGATTGACGGCCAAGAGCTCGACCGGGTCGCCGTGGTGGTCACCCGCTGGTTCGGCGGTATCCTGCTTGGCAGCGGTGGCCTGGTGCGCGCCTATGGCGGCACGGCGGCGCTTTGCCTGAGGGCGGCGGAAAAGATCGAGATGATCGAAACCGTGCGTGCGACCGTCGCAGTCGACTTTTCCGACATGGCGCTGATCAAGGCGCGGCTCCTCGCCCGCGACGTGACCATTGCCGGCGAGAGCTTCACGGACAAGGGCCCGGTTCTGACCGTGGACCTGCGCAAGGATGAAGCGGAGGCGATCCTTTCCATGGTCGTCGATCTCAGCCGCGGCAAGGCCTTAGTCTCGCTCGACGACTAGCTCCCGGCGCGCCCACGCCCCAAGCGATCAGCTTCCGCCCGAAAACGCGTTCTCAGCCAGCCTGTCGAGAAAAGTGTGCGCGGTTTCCCGCTCTCTATCTCGCTCTAATTTACTCGATCAGACCGGTCATAATAGAAGCGCTCCACACAGCCTATGATCGACGACGCAAAACAGGAGACAGCACCATGAAAACGAGAGTTCTTGGCAAGACCGGCGCAACCATTTCCGAGATCGGCTTCGGCGCCTGGCAGATCGGAGGCTCCTGGGGCGATGTCAGCGAGGCAGACGGCAAGCGTGCACTCAATGCCGCACTTGATGCCGGCGTCACCTTCGTTGATACGGCCGACGTCTATGGCGATGGCCGGTCCGAAAAGATCATCGCGGCAGTGTTGAAGGAGCGCGGCGGCGACAGGCCCTTCGTTGCAACCAAGGCCGGCCGCCGGCTCAACCCGCACGTGACCGAAGGCTATACGGGCGAGAACATCGAGGCCTTCATCGACCGCAGCCTCGCCAATCTCGGCGTCGAGACGCTCGATCTCGTACAGCTGCACTGCCCGCCGACCGAGGTCTACTATCGTCCGGAGCTGTTCGGTGCGCTGGACCGGCTCGTCGCCAAGGGCAAGATCCGGCACTACGGCGTGTCAGTCGAAAAGGTCGAGGAAGCGCTGAAGGCGATCGAATATCCCGGCGTTGCGACCGTGCAGATCATCTACAACATCTTCCGCCAGCGCCCGCACGAGCTGTTCTTCACCGAAGCTCAGAAGAAGAATGTCGGCGTCATCGTACGCGTGCCGCTCGCCTCCGGCCTGCTTTCCGGCAAGATCACCCGGGAAACCGCCTTTGCCGCTGACGATCACCGCAACTTCAACCGGCACGGCGAAGCCTTCGACGTCGGCGAGACCTTTGCCGGTGTGCCGTTCGAAGCGGCGCTGGAAGCCGTCGAGCAACTTCGTCCGCTGGTGCCCGAAGGCGTGCCGATGGCACAGTTCGCGCTACGCTGGATCCTCGAGCAGCAGGCCGTCTCGGTGGTCATCCCCGGCGCCCGCAACGAGGCGCAGGCAAAATCCAACGCAGCCGCCAGCGCGCTTGCAGCCATCGACGAGCAGATCAAGGCGGCCATCACCGCAGTTTACGAGCGGCTGGTGAAGGTTCATGTTCATCATCGCTGGTAACTGACGCCACCGCCGCAGGCGTGGAGAAGGAGACGCGGCAATGCCTGATCCCTTCGAGCTCAAACGTTTCGTCGAAGCCCAGGACCGTGTCTATGCCGCGGTTCTGGACGAACTCGGCCACGGCCGCAAACGGACACATTGGATGTGGTTCGTCTTCCCGCAGATCGCCGGCCTCGGGCACTCGCCGATGGCAGAGCGCTACGCGATCTCCGGGCTCGACGAAGCGCGGGCCTATCTCGCCCATCCACTGTTGGGGTTGCGGCTTCGGCAATGCACCGAACTGGTCAATTCGGTTTCAGGGAAATCGGCACACGACATATTCTCCAGCCCCGACGACGTGAAGTTCCGGTCATCGATGACCTTGTTTGCCGAGGCCGACGAGGGCGGGCACCTGTTCGAACAGGCGCTTGAGCACTATTTCGGGGGAGAGAAGGATCGGCGCACTCTGGACATACTGGCGCACCTTCGGTGACGCTAACGCTCGCGGAACGTCGTTTGGTTCCGTCAGAGATTGGGCGTCGAGTTAACCAGGAAGAACAGGATCGTGAAGGCACATATCGAAAGGCCAGCTACGATCACCAGCAGTTCTTTCATCATATAGCGATACATCCGGCACCTCCTTTCCTTCAGTGGCCGCAATATCTTCCTGAATATAGGAAGTCATTGGGCCAATTCTCAGACACAGGCGTCAAAAGTTCGTGAAGGCGCTTCCGCCTTTTTGTGATCCGGAGTCACTATCCCCCAAAGGCTCCGAGACGGGTTCGGCGCCTCCACGACCTCTAGAAATTACATTATACTAATATATATTCTTTGTCACGTAACCACTTCGGAGCATTGAACAATTACCCCACGCTCCGTGCGGCGAATATGTCGCAGTATCAAAAATCGTCGTGACTGTGGGCAAGGCCCCTACCCCTCGAAGTGGACGGTCATCCGCAAATGACGATGCTCGTCGACGAGCAACGTCTCATGTGCGAAGTCGGTACCGACCTCGTCGTCGGCTCCGCACCGCCCGAGAAGGCAGGCTCCGCCTCGGCCATGACCGAAACCGTGCAGGAATCTCGGCATTTCGCTCGGCATCGCCGTGCTCGGCAGCATCTCGACTGCGATCTATCGCCATTCGATTGATCTCAGCACACCCGATAACCTCGGGGACGCGGCCCGCGAGGCAGTCAGCGACAGTCTGTGGGGCCCGCGGGCGGTGCGGGCGGAACTGCCGGCGGCCCTCATCGAGAATGCCCGGGCGGCCTTTACGACAGGCTTCAACAGCGCGGCCATCCTCAGCGCGATCGCCGTGACCATCCTTGCGGTCCTCGCAGCGGTGGCGCTGCGTCATATCGAGAAACTCGGGCCGCCATCCGAGCGAGCGGGATCGCTCGGCCGTTCGCGCACCGCCGCCAAAGCAATCGGCTCGCAACCAAGCGTGGCCGAACGGCTGCGCGACCGACAGCTGCGCCAACGTCGCACAGCGCCGCGCTTGACTGAAAGGATGGCCCCAAAACGCAAAAATCCCCGCACAAACGACGGGGATCTGGACTAGCCTAAGCTATTGAAGAAGAATGGCGCACCCGAAGAGATTCGAACTCCTGACCCCCAGATTCGTAGTCTGGTGCTCTATCCAGCTGAGCTACGGGTGCTTGCCTGAAGCGGTCGAACCGCTTGCGTGAGCGGTTCTCTAAAGGGTCCTTTCGGGGATTGCAAGCGCCGTTCGGCAAAAAAATTTCATTTTTACGACGATGCCCCGACTTGCTGTGGACAGTCGCTACGACTGCGGTGCAGCAATGCCCTGAAAAGCAGGGTGTTGCGCCGCGGAAGCGGCCCCGGAAAAATTTGTTGGAGGCGCCAGCCTTAGCGGCTACCCGCCTCATGGGGCGGGAATTGCCGTGCGCTAGTGGCGAAACTTCGAGCGGAATGCGTCGAGCGGCACCGGCCGGTCGGGCAGTTCGATGCGGAAGAGCGTGCCGGGCGTCGGCTTTTCGACAAGCGCGATCGTGCCGCCATGGGCAAGCACCAGCTCGCGCGCGATCGCGAGACCAAGTCCGGTGCCACCGGAGCGGGCCGAGCCGCGGAAAGCGGCGAACAGGTTTTCCCGCGCCTTCGGCGGCATGCCGGGGCCGGTATCGTCGACGGAGATGGTGACGACGCTGCCGATGCGCATGGCCGACACCGTGACAAGCCGCGGACGGCCGTCCTCCGGCTCATGGTTGGTAAGGGCCTGGACGGCATTGCGGCAGATATTGTGCACCACCCGGAAGAGCTGCTCGCTGTCCGCATCGACCTCGATGTCGTCCTGCATCTGGATCTGGAAATCGATGCCCGCCTGGGGATCGATCGCCAGCAGTTCGGCGACATCGGAAACAAGCGGCTTCAACGCCACGAAGCGGCGATGCGGCTCGGCCTCGGTGGTGCGGCCATAGGAGAGGACCTCGCGCGTATAGCCGACAGCCCGGTCGATGGTGCGCAGCAGGGTCGGGGCGAAACGCTTGACCACGGGATCATCCACGTCGGCCAAGCGGTCGGAGATCAGTTGTGCCGAAGACAGAATATTGCGCATGTCGTGGTTGATCTTCGACACGGCAAGGCCAAGCTCGGCAAGGCTCTTCTGCTGCTTCAGCGTCTTCTGCAACTCGCGCTGCATGCTGGCGAGATGCTGGCCGGCGACGGCAAGCTCATCTCGCCCCTCCGGCGGCACGAGCACCCGACCCGGATCGGCCGGATCGTCCGAGAATTCCTGCATGCTCGCCGTCATCCGCCGGATCGGCGTGATCAGCATGCGGTTGATGGCGAGGAAGATCAGCGCCGCCGTGATCAGCGAAATGATAAGTGACAGGACAAAGACGTTGCGCGAATAGACGAGCATCGCCTTGCGCAGGCTCGCATCCTTCATCAGGAGCTCGATCGTCGCGTCGCTTTCGCCGAGCGGCCCGTAGACACGGATCACACGATCGCCGCCGAAGAGCAGGGTATCGAAGGCATCGCGGATCGCTGCAAAGGCCGTGGAATTGGCGACGTCGTATTCGCCTTCGATCTCAAGGGGCATGTCGGTGAGCGCGATCATGCGCGACGCATCCTTGCGGCGGATGACGATCGCCTTGGTGCCGGTCGCCATCAGCGTGTCCTTCTGCACGCTGCGCGGCAGCTCGACATTCTGCAAGCCGTCGACAACGACGGCAGCGGCGGCAGCCGTGTTCAGCCGATCCTCAAGCCAACGAATGCGCATGGTGGCGACAGACGGCGCGAAGATCAGCACCTCCGCCAGCATGACGAAGACGATCGTCAGCAGGAGCAGCTTGCCGGAAAGGCCCCGGAAGAACCCCGCACTCGTCTTCAGTGGCTCACTTGCCGTTGCCGGACGCGTCTCTTCCGCCATGCCTTACAAACTTCCCTGCCCGTCAACCAAAACGCCCGAGAGCCCGCACACGTGCCCGAGCCAATCGGCTTCGCGCCAAGGGTCCATAATAGGAGATGGCCGTCTGTTTTCCAATCTCGGAGCGGCCGGGCGGGGTGCGACATAGGCGCGGACATCATTCAGTGTCGCGCCGTTGGCAATTGCAAAGGACCACATCCCGCTATCTCCCTCCCCTCGCATCGCCGAAGCGAAATCTTCGGCGCGCTGCCGCCTCGGTCTGGCCTACCTGCACAGAATCCGGATCGGTGTAAGTCACCCAGGGAACAGTGCTGCAATCCTCTGGGCCGGTGCTTCGCGGGGGCAATGACGCCAGACCGGCGGCTGGCATTCGAGGCTGCCAAGACAGCGAACCCGCGGCACCATGACGGTACCGCGGGCTCCGATCACCTGCAGCGCCGCGCGTCCTCTCAGACGCGCAAAGGTCGCTGTAATGCTTTCAAGTGCTGCCTGCTTTCGCCCCTAATCGCCTACCACTTGCGGAAACAAGCAGTAGCGAGGCAAGGCGCCGATCAGAACTCTTGCCAATCGTCCTTCGCCACAGCCGCAGCGGAGCTACCGCCAAAGGCACGGGCGACGTTGCCGATCATGCGGCGCGCCGGCGATTCGACCGGGAGGGCGATTTCACGCGCGACGACCACCGGCCTTGCCACGGTATTGTCCACCTTGAAGTAGGCGATCAGGTTGGCGAGGTTGTTGGCCTCGGCGGAGAGCTTGTGGGTGGCGGCATTCGCCTCTTCAACCATCGCCGCGTTCTGCTGGGTCACCTGGTCCATCTGGTTGACCGCGGTGCTGACTTCGCTGAGGCCCGTCGACTGCTCGCGCGCCGCCGTTGCGATCGAGTGGATATGATCGTTGATCTTCAGGACGCGGTCTTCGATCTCACCAAGAGCCGAACCGGTTTCCTGAACCAGCCGGACGCCGGTCGCCACTTCGCTGCCGGACTTCGAGATCAACGACTTGATGTCCTTGGCGGCACTTGCCGCACGCTGGGCAAGCTCGCGCACTTCCTGTGCGACGACCGCAAAGCCCTTGCCCGCATCACCGGCACGCGCCGCCTCGACGCCGGCGTTCAGCGCCAGGAGGTTGGTCTGGAAGGCGATTTCATCGATCACGTTGGTGATCTGGCCGATCTCGCTCGAAGCCTGCTCGATGCGCCCCATGGCGTCGACAGCGTTGCGTACGACAGCGGCCGACTGCGCGGCGCTGTGCTTGGCCTCGTTGACCATGACGGTCGCTTCCTGCGCCCGCTCGGTCGAGCTCTTCACCGCAACGGTGATCTCGTCCAGGGCGGCCGAGGTTTCCTCGAGGGCCGCGGCTTGCTGCTCGGTGCGCTTCGAGAGGTCGTCGGCTGCGGCACGCAGTTCGGACGAGTTGCCGTTGATCGTGTCGGTCGTCACGCGGACTTCACGCAGCGTCTTCTGCAGCGTCGACAGCGTTTCGTTGACGTTCTTCTGCAGTTCGGCGAAGACGCCCTGGAAATGGCCGTTCATGCTCTGGGTCAGGTCGCCGCCCGCAAGGCTCGCGACCACCCGGCGGGTCTCGGCGATGCCCGCATCGACGCTGCCGACCAGTTCGTTGACGCTTTTCGCGAACCGGTTGAGGTCGTCGTTCTCGTAGTCCTTACCGATGCGCTTAGTGAAATCGCCGGCGGCAGCGGCCGCCACGACGACGCCGATGCTCGACTGGAGGTCGGCGCTCTTTTCACGCAGCACCGCTTCCTGTGCGTTGAGGTCGCGAACGGCAAGGCCGTTCTGCTTGAAGACCTGCACGGCCTGGGCCATTTCGCCGATCTCGTCCTTGCGGCCTGCGAAGGGCACGTCGACGGTTAGATCGCCGCCAGCCAGTTGCTTCATCTTGCCGGTCAGCTCGAGGATCGGGCGGCTCAAATGGTTCGTTGCGATATAGAAGGCCGCGCCGAGGCCTGCGAGCATGCCGAGGCCGGCGATGGCGAGAATGGTGATGATGACACTGCGCTCGAAGGTGGCAACGTCAGCCGTAACGACTTCAAGCGTCTTCAGGTTTATGTCGACAACGTCGTCGATCTGCTGCTGGAAAGCCTTGCGGTTCGCGCGATTGGCATCGGTGTTGCCCTGCTCGTTGGCGGCCTGCGGCGAGACCTCCTCGCCAAGCCGCGCCGTCTCGACGCGGAAAGTCTTGAACTCCGCGGCGCGGGCGACCAACGTATCGAAGGACGCTTTCGTTTCAGCCGGGATCAGCGGGCGCCACTCGGTGAGCAGCGCGTCGATCTTGTCGAGGTTCTTGCGGATGCCTTCGGCGAAAGGCTTGGCCTTCTCGATGGTCGGGGCGGCGTAAATACCACGCGATTCCATGACGACCGCGGTCACCAGACGGTTCAGGCGTTCCGCGTTGAAGGCGCGCGTCGCAACATTCTCGTACTGGTGGAATTTCTCGTTGTATCTGCTGACAGCGACCAGCGACATCCCGGTCACCGCAACCGCCAGCAGGCTCATGATCCCGACGATCAGATAGATTTTACCGCGTATTTTCATCCCGACCTCCACAAGGTCGCGAGACCTGTCCGCTTATCGGACACGCCGCCACCCCATTGCACCGAGGCGACCCTAAAATAGCCGTAGTTAATAAAACTCGTCGCAGCCGGCAGGCATTCTGGGGAGCGCCGGTTAGAGTTCTGTTTACCAATCTCGGCTAGATGCCCGCCTTTCGCGCGCCTGTGACACGCCTCAATCCAGTGTGCCGGTTACTTTTACGATCCCGCGGCCACTGAATCGCCGGCCGCAATTGACTTTCCGGGAAATTTCCCCTTATAAGCCGCGCACGTCCGGTCAAGCCCTCCTGCCCGCAAGGCGGAGCCGCGTCCGGTAACGTAAACGCTCCTTGCTACACGCAAACCCAAGAAGGGCCGCACACCGCGGTATTAAATAAATGAAGCGTACCTACCAACCGTCCAAGCTTGTCCGCAAGCGTCGTCACGGCTTCCGTTCGCGTATGGCTACCAAGGGTGGCCAGAAGGTCCTCGCAGCCCGCCGGGCTCGTGGCCGCAAGCGTCTTTCGGCTTAAGCCGAAACTGCCCGAAACCAGTGTCCGGGCACATGACGTCAGATAAAGACAAAACGACTGTCGGGCGGCTGAAAAGCCGTCCGCAGTTTTTGGCCGTTCGGGCAGGAGAAAGCCGTAGAGGCCCCTTGTTTCTCCTCGAAGTGCTCGACCGCAACGATCCGGAGGGCGAAGCCCGCGTCGGCTTCACCGTTACCAAGAAACACGGCAATGCCGTCGAGCGAAACCGGATGCGCCGACGCCTGAAAGAGGCGGTGCGGCTTTCCGCCGGGTTTGCAATGAAACCCGGACACGACTATGTGATTGTCGCCCGACGCGATCTCCTGAACGCCCCCTTCGACGCCTTGACCCGGGGGCTTGGCGAGCGCATCGAAAACAAGCCGAAACAGAAGCGGCCGCCGGCCGGTTCCAGGAAACCATGATGGAAAAAAACCGCAACTATTTCGTGGCGATTGGCCTGTCCGTGCTGATCCTCATTGCCTGGCAGTTCCTTTACGTCAATCCGAAGATGGAAAAGGAACGCATCGCTGCGGAAGCCCTGCAGGCGCAACAGGCGCAGTCGCAGTCGCAGCCAGCGACCCCGACGCAGCAGCCTTCGGGCCAAGCTCTGCCGGGCAGCGGTGCAATTCCGGGCGCCGGCGAGAACCGCGACCAGGCAATTGCCAAATCGGCCCGCGTTGCGATCGACACGCCAGCCCTTTCCGGCTCCATCAACCTGACCGGCGCGCGCTTCGACGACCTCAAGCTCAAGGAATACCGCGAGACGGTCGATCCGAAGAGCCCCGTCATCACCCTCTTCAGTCCGGCAGAGACCACCGACGGCTACTTCGCCGAACTCGGCTATGTCGGCAGCGATGCGACCGGCAGCGTGCCCGGCCCGCAGACCGTGTGGACGCTTGCAGGCGGCGACAAGCTGACTGCGGCGACCCCGGTAACGCTGAGCTTCACCAACGAAAAGGGCGTCACCTTTACCCGCACGGTCTCGGTCGACGACCACTACATGTTCCAGGTGGTCGACAGCATCAAGAACGGCACGGCCGAGCCGCTGGCGCTTTCGTCCTATGGCCGCGTGACCCGCTTCAACAAGCCGACGACGCCGAGCGTCTACGTGCTGCATGAAGGCTTCATCGGCGTCCTCGGCGAACACGGCCTGCAGGAACTGAAATACGGCAAGATCGAAGACGAAAAGTCCGTCGAACCCGGCAAGGCGACCGGCGGCTGGCTCGGCATCACCGACAAGTACTGGGCAGCAGCGATCGTCCCGCCGCAGGCGACCCCTTACGACACTCGCTTCACGCACTTCACCGATGGCCGCGCCCGCTACCAGAGCGACTACAAGAGCGACGCCGTGACCGTGGCCCCCGGCCAGACGTCCGAGGTCAAGAACCTCGTCTTCGCCGGCGCCAAGGAAGTTCCTGTCGTCGACAATTACGAAGTGGCCTACTCGATCCCCAACTTCGACAAGCTGATCGACTGGGGCTGGTTCTACTTCATCACCAAGCCGATGTTCAAAATGATGGATTTCTTCTTCCGTCTGTTCGGCAACTTCGGCATCGCGATCCTGATCACCACGATCGTGGTCAAGGGCCTCTTCTTCCCGCTCGCCAACAAGCAGTACGCATCGATGGCGAACATGAAGAAGGTTCAGCCGAAGATGGAGGAACTGAAGAAGAAGTTCGGCGACGACCGCATGGGCCTGCAGCAGGCGATGATGCAGCTCTACAAGGACGAGAAGATCAATCCGCTGGCGGGCTGCTGGCCGATCCTCATCCAGATCCCGGTGTTCTTCGCACTCTACAAGGTGATCTACATCACCATCGAGATGCGCCATGCGCCGTTCTTCGGCTGGATCCACGACCTCTCGGCGCCCGATCCGACGACGATCGTCAACCTCTTCGGCCTGCTGCCGTTCGACGGTCCGACCTTCCTGCATCTCGGCGTCTGGCCGATCATCATGGGCGTTACCATGTTCGTGCAGATGCGCATGAACCCGACGCCGCCGGATCCGACCCAGGCAATGCTGTTCACCTGGATGCCCGTGGTCTTCACCTTCATGCTGGCATCCTTCCCGGCCGGTCTCGTGATCTACTGGGCCTGGAACAACACCCTTTCGGTGCTCCAGCAGTCGATCATCATGAAGCGCCAGGGCGTGAAGATCGAGCTCTTCGACAACCTGAAGGGCCTGTTTTCGAAGAAACCCAAACCGGCGGAATGACGCCGGCAGGCACGACAATCCCAGAGCCCCGGACCACGGTCCGGGGCTTTTTCGTTTCTACGCCATCGCGCGACACGCAATGGCGTTGACGCGGGCGCGCGGCGCGGGCATCAGGCGATATCGAAATCTCTGCGCCTTGCTCCAGGACAATTTGCCATGACCGACCCGTCGGCCACCTCCGCTCCGTTCGCCGCCAACGAGAAGCTTGGCGCCCTGCTCGTCTTCGGCTCGGCCTTCTTCTGGAGTTTCGGAGGAGCCATCGCCCGCTTCCTGGAGATCCCCGACAGCTGGACGATCGTCTTCTGGCGCTGCCTGTTTGCCGGCCTCTTCCTACTTGCCTTCATGCTGGTGCGCGACGGACCGCGCGGCACGCTGGCACTCTTCAAGGGCATGGGCTGGCCGGGCATCGCCGTCGGGCTCTGCTTCACCATCGCCTCGACCTCCTTCATCATCGCCATTTCCTATACAACGATCGCCAATGTCGTGCTGCTTGGCGCCGGCGTGCCGCTGTTTGCGGCGCTGATGAGCTGGGTCCTGTTTCGCGAGCGGGTATCGCGCTTCACCTGGGGCGCGATCACGGCCGTCATCGTCGGGGTCGCGATCATGGTGTCGGAGAGCCTGACGGGCAGCGTGTCGCCGGTCGGCGATGCGCTGGCGCTGCTGATCCCTGTGGTCTTCGCGCTGGCAACCGTCATCACGCGCCGCTATCCGCATGTGCGGATGACGCCCGCCACCTGCTTCGGCTGCTTCGCGGCCAGCGCCATTGCGGGGGGCCAGTCTTCCGGGCTTGCGGTGACATCGGGCGAATTGGCACTTCTCTTCGTCTTCGGCGCCTTCAACCTCGGGCTTGGCATGGCGCTCTTCGTCACCGGTGCCCGGCTGGTACCTTCGGCGCTGGCCGCCCTGCTCGGCACCGCCGAAACCGTGCTCGGTCCCGTCTGGGTCGCGATCATTCATGGCGAAGTGCCGAGCAGCCGAACGATCATCGGCGGCACCTTCATCTTTCTGGCGCTGCTTGCCTATCTCTTGAACGAGTTCCGGAGGGCGCAAACCATCCCCACACGGCCGGTCCGCACGCCGACGCCTTGACATCCACGGCCAAAACCGGGAAGCCATGGACTTTCTCGATGAAGGACCGACCGCCGATGGCCGAAAGCAAAACCAAAGACGACAAGCCGTTGTTCGGCCGGCCGTGGATTTTCATTCGCGGCGTGCCCGCCATGAAGTTCCTGCCGCCGGAAGGCCCGGTGGAAATCGCCTTTGCCGGCCGCTCGAATGTCGGCAAGTCGTCGCTGATCAATGCGCTGGTCGGCCATAAGGGGCTGGCAAGAACCTCCAACACGCCGGGCCGCACGCAGGAACTCAACTACTTCGTACCCGATGGCTATTCCGGCGAGGCCGACGACCTGCCGCCGATGGCGCTCGTCGACATGCCGGGCTACGGCTATGCCCAGGCGCCGAAGGAGCAGGTCGACGCCTGGACGAAGCTGGTGTTCGACTATCTGCGCGGCCGCTCGACGCTGAAGCGCGTCTATGTGCTGATCGACTCCCGCCACGGCATCAAGAAGAATGACGAGGACGTGCTCGCCCTGCTCGACAAGGCGGCTGTTTCCTACCAGGTCGTGCTCACCAAGACCGACAAGATCAAGGCCGCCGGCGTGCCGCGGCTGACCGCCGAGACGCTCGAGAAGATCAAGAAGCATCCCGCAGCCTTCCCGGAGGTTCTCTCGACCTCCTCGGAAAAGGGCGAGGGGATCGACGAACTGCGTGCCGCGATCGGCACGGCGATCGCCCGCTAAGGGGATCCTGGAAAGCGTTCGAAGCGCGTCTTGAACCGCGCGCTGCGCACGGGGTCGATCGACCCAAAGTCTTTGATCTCTGTCACTACCCCGACATGCAATCCGCTCTATCTCTGCGTTGCGTCCACATCGGTGGCGCGGCCAGAGATAGGAGAAAGTCATGTCCGATTTGATCGTTGTCGGGTTCGATTCCCCTGAGGAAGCCGATAGGGTTCTGGTCCGGCTCGCCGGGCTGAAGAAGGAATACCTGATCGACCTCGAGGACGCGGTCGTGGTCGTGCGCGACACGGAAGGCAAGGTTCATCTCAAGCAGAGCCTGAACCTGACGGCCGTCGGTGCCACGTCCGGGCTGCTTTCCGGTTCGATCTGGGGCGGGCTCGTCGGCCTTCTTTTCCTCAACCCGCTGGCGGGCTTTGCGATCGGCGGCGCGCTCGGCGCCGGTGCCGGCGCCCTCTCCGGTTCGCTGACGGACTACGGTATCGACGACGAGTTCATCAAATCGCTCGGCAACACCATTCCAAACAATTCCTCGGCACTGTTCATCCTCGTGCGGAAGGTTCAGCCTGAGAAAGTGCTCGCCGAATTCCCGGACCTGCGCGGCCGCGTCCTGAAGACGTCGCTTTCACCGGAACAGGAGCAGAAGCTGCAGGCTGCACTCTCCGGCGCCGCGGCAGCCTCGCCGCCGGCCGGGTCGTTCTGAACATTCGGAACGCCCGATGCTACTGAATGTCTCAGATCGACCTCGATTCAAGGACGAAGACATGCAGTAAATCAAAGTGCTACAGCGACCGTTGCGCGTCTGATAAGACGCGCGGCGCTGTAGCGCACCAGCCGGAGTGCTAGCTGGATTTGGCGGCCGGTACGAAGGCAAGCGCCAGGCCATTGATGCAATGGCGCTTGCCGGTCGGCGGTGGACCGTCATCGAAAATATGGCCGAGGTGCCCGCCACAGCGGCGGCAATGGCACTCCGTGCGGGTCATGGACAGGGAAGTGTCCTCGCGCGTTGCCACGGCGCCGGGCAATGACTGCCAGAAGCTGGGCCAGCCGGTGCCGCTGTCATACTTCGCCTCGGACGAATAAAGCGGAAGCGCACAACCGGCGCATTGGAAGAGACCCTTGCGCTTCTCGTGGTTGAGAGCGCTGGTGAAGGGGCGCTCGGTATCCTCATGCCGCAGGATTCGGTATTGGTCGTCG
This sequence comes from Sinorhizobium sp. NFACC03, assembly GCF_900103435.1. Lineage (NCBI taxonomy): Bacteria > Pseudomonadati > Pseudomonadota > Alphaproteobacteria > Hyphomicrobiales > Rhizobiaceae > Sinorhizobium > Sinorhizobium sp. NFACC03. The sequence goes on along the minus strand of NZ_FMXF01000001.1, from coordinate 9,100 downwards.
GTCAGAACCGCCCGCCACTCCTCATCACTCCTAACGATCTCGAAGGATTCGCCGCCGGCGGCCCGGGCGAGCGGCGTGAGACTTTGGATTATCGGCACCGCGGCGAATGCGGAGCCCGCCAACAGGAAGACGCGCCGGTTGATCATGAAAGCCTCCCCTACCGATCCTTTCGCCAGCATAGCGGCCGGCCACAACGACGGCAAACAATGCGGATCAAAGCACCGTGAGGCGCGGTTCGAAAAAGCCAGCGACCGCCTGGCCGCTGGCAAAGCGCCGGGACGACGAACCGCCGCCTCAGCGCAAGCTCGTCAACCCTTCGGCAGCAGCACCTTGTCGATCACATGGATGACGCCGTTCGACTGCTTGACGTCGGCGATCGTTACTGTCGCCGTGCCGCCGGTCTCGTCGGTCAGCATCAGCTTGCCGCCATCCTCCCTGGCCTTGAGAACGCAACCGCCGACGGTCTTCACGTCATGTTCGCCACCGTCGTCCTTGATCATGCCTGATATCGCCGAGGACATCGCGTCGGCGGCAACAACGTGGCAAGTCAGAATCTTGGTGAGCTTCTCCTTGTTTTCCGGTTTAAGAAGTGTCTCGACCGTGCCCGCGGGCAGCGCGTCGAAGGCGGCGTTCGTCGGAGCGAACACCGTGAACGGGCCCTTGCCCTCCAAGGTTTCTACCAGACCGGCTGCCTTGACGGCCGCGACCAGCGTGGTGTGATCCTTCGAATTGACGGCGTTCTCGACGATATTCTTCTCCGCATACATCGGCGCGCCGCCGACCATCGGATTTTCGGCATGGGCGACAAGTGCGCTTGCCGCAAGAAGGGACGCTGTCGCCAGAGTGCGGATAGCAGACGTGAACATCTTTCTCTTCCTTCCTGTTGAGGGAGGCGACGCGTGAGCCGCCCCGCCGAAGCTGCCGTTCCCACCGCGGGAACATAACAAGCAACGGAAGCACGAGAGAAAGAGTTTCAGGAATTTTCCTGAAACGTATCTATCTGATAGAAAATGGTAATTCTTGCTCTGTGGCGGATTAGAGGTTTCGCGCCTTGCCGAGCGCGATGATCGGCCCGGTCGCCGATCCGGTCGGCGATCCGCCCAGTGGTTCGACGCTGACGGCAAGAACCGAGCCTGCCGAAATTCTCGACTGGAAGGCGGATGGAACGGTGATCTCGCCTTCGCCGGACTGCGGCAGCACGCCGAGCGAGATCGCCGGATTGCTGCCATTGATGAGCCAAAGCTCGAGCGATTTCTGCTCCGCCTGCCTTGCTGCAACCGGCGTTACCTTCAGCCGCCCCGATGCCAGATCGAAGTGGGCGACGAGATCGATGGCAGTGCCTTTGCCGGCGAGTTCCGCGACGAGCGAGGTGCCGGCCGAAGGCGCTTCGAACAGGCCGGCGAGCGAAGCGCCCATGACCATGACAGCGGCCAGCGAAGCCAGTGCCAGGCTCCGCCAAAGGGCCAGTGAATTCCACAGCCCGCGGCGCGGCGCGACCGGCTCGGGCCGCGCCGTTTCGAAGAGACGCCGCTCGATTGCGGAAAAGCTCCTGGGTGGGGGCACCACCGCGTCATAGGCCTCGTCGAAGGAGGAGAGATTGCTCTGCCAGCGGTCGACCATTGCGGCGAAGTTGCGATCGGAAGCAAGACGGGCCTCAACCTTGCGCCGGTCGTCAGCGGACAACACGCCAAGCACATATTCGCCGGCGATCACCTCATCGCGGCGGAAATCTCGGCCCTCTGGGGTTGGTGTCGTCATCGCTCCATACACTCTCGCAACTTCATGAGGCTGCGCCTCAACCAAGTCCGCATCGTGTTCAGCGGCACAGCGAAGGTATCCGCCAGTTCCTGGTAACTCAGACCTTCGACATAGGCACGCCGAACCGCCTCCGCGCGGTCCTTTTCAAGCTCCTCCATGCAGGCATCGATCCGCCTGCCCTCTGCTCTGACGACCGCCGATTTTTCCGGATCGGCAGCAGGATCAGCCAAATCGTAGGCTTCGTCAATCGCGTTGGCGGCCGGTTTTCGCGCCCTGACGACGTCGATCGCCTGATTGCGTGCAACGGCCGCCAGCCAGGACGTCGCCGCCGCCTGTCCTTGGGAAAATCGGTCAGCCCGCTGCCAGATCTTGACGTAGATTTCCTGCAGCGCTTCTTCCGCTTCACCCCGATTTCCGAGGATACGAAGGCAGATGCCGAAGAGTTTCGGGCTCGTCTGCCGGTAGAGTTCGGCGAAGGCGTCGCGATCGCCAAGCGAGACGCGACCAAGCAACGCGGCTACATCCTCCTCGATCATTCAGCGTGCGCCCCAAAATCTCGTCCGTAAACAGAGATAGGGCGCGGATCACAATGCACCAGCCATCTCCGTCATTCCGGCTTTATATTGCTCGCCGATCATTCCATCGGTCCGGAACTTGCGCTAAACAGCAGCCGGTATTTTTCGAGGGTCCGCCATGTCCGCCAATGAAAGTGAAATCCAGGCACGCCTGCTCACCCAGGCCCTGCCCTACATGCAGCGCTACGAAAACAAGACGATCGTCGTCAAATATGGCGGCCATGCCATGGGCAACAGCGAGCTCGGCCGCGCCTTTGCCAGCGACATCGCGCTTCTGAAGCAGTCAGGCGTCAACCCGATCGTCGTGCACGGCGGCGGCCCGCAGATCGGCGCGATGCTGACGAAGATGGGCATCGAATCGAAGTTCGAGGGCGGCCTGCGCGTCACCGACGAGAAGACGGTCGAGATCGTCGAGATGGTGCTTGCCGGCTCGATCAACAAGGAGATCGTCGCGCTCATCAACCAGACGGGCGAATGGGCGATCGGCCTTTGCGGCAAGGACGGCAACATGGTCTTCGCCGAAAAGGCACGCAAGACCATCAAGGATCCGGATAGCAACATCGAACGCGTCCTCGATCTCGGCTTCGTCGGCGAAGTGGTCGAAGTCGACCGCACGCTGATCGACCTGCTCGCGCGCTCGGAGATGATCCCGGTCATCGCACCGGTGGCGCCCGGCCGCGACGGTCACACCTACAACATCAACGCCGACACCTTCGCCGGTGCCATCGCCGGTGCGCTGAACGCCACGCGCCTCCTGTTCCTGACGGATGTTCCCGGGGTTCTCGACAAGCAGGGCAACCTGATCAAGGAGCTCTCGGTTTCACAGGCCCGCGCGCTGATCGCCGACGGCACGATCTCCGGCGGCATGATCCCCAAGGTCGAGACCTGCATCGAGGCGATCAAGGCGGGCGTCCAGGGCGTCGTCATCCTCAACGGCAAGACGGCCCACTCGGTGCTGCTCGAAATCTTCACCGAGCGCGGCGCCGGCACGCTGATCGTGCCCTGATCGGCTTTAGCGACCTGCACCGTATCAAACAAAGAAGCGGGAGACGGCATCGGCCCTCTCCCGCTTTTCTTTTGAGGGCGATGCCCGATCAGCCCTTGTAGATCTCGGTCGCTGCGGCTTTCAGCTTCTCCATCATCGCCCGGTAGGGGAACGGGCCATGGCTGATGCGCGCGACGCTGGCGCGGGCAAGCGTCTTCACGTCGGGCGCTGCCGGCCGCATCATGATGTTGACCGGCAGGCTGGAGGCGGCGCAAACCTTGGCGATCAGGCCTTCGTCCACCAGCCACGGCACGAAGAAGCCGTTAGCGCCTGCTTCGGCGAAAGCCTTGCCGCGCGCGATCGCCTCGTCGACGAGGCCGCCGTGCCGCGTCTCATCGCTCTCCTGTAGGAACAGGTCGGTGCGGGCATTGATGAACAACGGGATGCCGCGCCTATCGGCCATCTCGCGAATGGCGCGGATGCGTGCCGCCTGCTTGTCGACGGCATGCACGCCGCCCTTGCCGACCACCTGGTCCTCGAAGTTGATGCCGATGGCACCGACATCGAGAATGCGGGAGACATTGGCGGCACCTGTTGCCGGATCGTCGGAATAGGCGCCTTCGAAGTCAACGGTGACGGGCAGCTCCGTCGAAGCCACGATCAGCCGCGAAACATCGGCGAGCCACGCCATCGGCACCTTCTCGCCATCGCCGAAACCATGGGCGGCCGCCACCGACCAGCTTCCGGTGGCAAGAGCCTTGGCACCGGCTTCGGCCACGGCCTTGGCGCTGCCGGCGTCCCAGATATTATAGAGCACCACCGGGTCGCCCTTCCGATGCAGGGCAGCAAAGGCGAGCGCCTTTTCCTTCTGGCTCATTGCATTTCCTCCACGAACAATCCCTTGGGTTTCAGTTTTCCTTCGTGCCGGAGCAGCCATTGCTTCCGCCAGAGCCCGCCGCCATACCCCGTCAGTGAACCGTCCGAGCCGATGCAACGGTGGCAGGGGATGACAATGGCGATCCGGTTGGAACCGTTGGCCTTGGCCACGGCACGCGCGGCCTGAATCGTATCGACCTCGCGGGCAATGTCACCATAGGATCGCGTTTCGCCGACGGGAATTTTTGCAAGCTGCGCCCAAACGTTGCGTTCGAAGGCCGTGCCGCCCGGTGCGAGCGGCGTTTCGAAAGCACCCGTTTTGCCCGCGAAATAGCCGTTGAGCTCGCTTTCGATCTGGTCGATCGGCGCCGTTCTGCCTGATACAATGGCCGAGCGTGTCCCTTTCTTCAGTTTCTCCAGTTCGGTCGGCAGCGCCTTGCGGTCGTGGAACTCGAGCAGATGCACATGCGTGGCATCGGCAACGGCGACCATGGGCCCGAGCGGCGTTTCGATCCAGTCGGAGAAAAGCAGGGCCCTCCCCTGCGCTGCCGCCGGTGCGTCGCCGAGCAGGTTCTGGAATGCGGCACGAAAGCCGCTTGGCGATTCGTATCCGGCCTCGAGCTGGGCATCGATCACCCGGCCGCCGTCGGCAAGCTGGCGGGCGGCCAGCCCCAGGCGACGATGACGCGCGAGATCGAGGAAAGTGATGCCGAGGCTGCGCTTGAAAGCGCGCCGGACCGTCGAGGGATCGAGGCCACGACGAACGATATCGTCCTCGCTCCAGCGCCGTTCCGGTGCCGCTTCCAGCGCCTGCAGCAGGTCCTCGACGAGCGGGTCCTTGGCGCCGAACGTCGCGAGCGGCCGGCAGCGCTGGCATGGACGGAAACCCGTCTCCAGGCAGGTCCCGATAGAGCCCACGAAGATCGTGTTCTCGCGCTTCGGTTTGCGGGCGGGGCAAGACAGGCGGCAGAAGACGCCTGTCGTCTTGACGCAAACGAAGGCAGCACCTTCGTATTCGCTGCTTCGCGCGATCAGCGCGTCGTAGAGCGTTTCATCGGAGGGAAGATCGAACAACATGCAGGCGTTCTACCACGCCCGCATGCGCGAAGGCGCCGGTTTTCGGGCGCCTATTTTTTCAGATCAGCACGCGTTTTCAGATCAGTACGAGCATCACCACGCCGAGCACGATCAGCAGGCAGCCGAAAAGTTCGAGCCGGTTGATCCATTCGCGGAAGATGAAGAAGGACGAGGCGAAGGTGAAGAGCATTTCCACCTGCGCCACGACCTTGACGACAGCGGCCTGCTGCAGCGTCATCGCCATGAACCAGCCGAAGGAGGCGGATGCGCCGACGAAGCCGACGACGAAGGCGGGCTTCCAGGCGGCGGTGATGCGTGGCAGCTCGTCACGCTCGCGAAGCACGATCCAGATCAGCATGACCACGGTCTGCAGCAGGATGACGAATCCGAGCGTATAGCTCGCCTGCATGATGTAGTCGGGCGCCGGAAGGCTCGGCGCGAGCGCCAGTGAGGCCGAACGATAGGAAACGGCCGAAAGACCGAAAAACGTGCCTGACAGCAGACCGATGCCGGCCGTGCGGCTGAACACGGAGGTCACGAGCGTGCGTGGGCTGAGTGTCGTGCGCGCCACCGAGATCAGCATCACGCCGACGACCGAGATGGCGATTGCCACGAGGGTTCCCTGGCTCGCCTTTTCACCGAGGAAGATAAGGCCAAACACCGCCGCCTGCGCCGGCTCGGTGCGGGAATAGGCGGTGCCGACAGCAAAGTTGCGGAACGAGAAGAGGTGGACGAGCAGGAAGGTCGCAGCGATCTGCGCCAGCCCGCCGATGACAGCCCAGAGGTAGAAGGTGCCATTCGGCACTGGAAGCGGACGACCGGCCACCTGCCAGAGCAGAAACAGATAGAGAGAGGCGAAAGGCAGGCCGAAGCCGAAGCGCACGAAGGTCGCGCCCGTCGTGCCCATGACGCCTTTCAGGTGTTTCTGCATGGCCGAGCGGACATTCTGAAGGAATGCCGCAGCGACGGTGATGAGGACCCAGGTTTCCATGGCTGCGAGCTAGCACGCGGCTCCCGGCATTGCCAAGGCCCCGCGCACTCCAGCGTTTCAGTCCGCCTTTTCCTGAGCCTCGGCGAGCACAACGGACGGACTGATCGCGATCCGCGGCGCCTCGTCCTCAAACGTCTTCACGCGCTGATCGTAGTTGGGTGCGAGCGTGCCGAGCACACGATCCCAGAACGAGAAATAGTTGGCGTAGTTGTATTTGAAGCCTGAATGGTGCTGGTCATGGAACGTCGTGCACAACAGGGGAGACGGATAACGGGCCGTCGACGTGGCGAAATACTCGAAGCCGCAATGCCCGATCATGCCATTGAAATGCTCGAACAGCCTATGCCCGATGAGGATCACTGGCGGAAACGGCACGACGAAAACGACGACGGCGGAAAAGCTCTGAAGCAGGAAGTTGTCGAAGACATCTTCCGAATAGGTACTCCAGATCGTCGGCGCGACGCTTTTATGATGCAGGGCATACAGCGGATACAGCCACTTGGTGTGCAGCAGCCGGTGCATGAAATAGAACCAGGCATCGTAGAGGATCATGCTGAGCACGAAGAGCGGCACCGCCCACCACCAGCTGAAAATCCCAGGGTGCCGGCGCCCAGCCTTTCTGCTGCGCATAGAGGCCGATCGTCAGCGGCAGGCAGGCGCTGAACATCGATGCCAGGCTCTGGCGGATCTCGGCCTTGCGCCGCTTGTCGGAGCCACGTCCCTTCTGGATCTTTCGCTCCGGATTGCGCTCGTTGAGCCAGGTGATGCCGTAACCGAGCGCGAAATAGGTCACGACAGTAAACGAGTAGAATCCGAACAGAAACAGCAGATAGAGCAGTTCGTCCGACATTGGCACCTACATTCCCCCGAGCCAAAACCGCGCGCCGGAAGATGCCACGCCGGTTTGACAATTCAAAGTGGAATTCTATGCGCCAGCATTGCGGCCCGAGCAGCGATTTGCATTTTTCTCATTTGCCGCCACCTTTCCCCATGTCATAAGGCGGTCATGAAAAAGCTCAACCGCCTGCCGAACCAATCCGACTTCGCCCATGTCACCGACTGGGTCTTCGACCTCGACAACACGCTCTATCCGCACCACGTCAACCTGTTTGCGCAGATCGACCGCAACATGACGGCCTATGTGGCGAAGCTTTTGTCGCTGGACCCGGCCGATGCGAAGAAGCTGCAGAAAGACTACTACCGCGACCACGGCACGACGCTCAAAGGTCTGATGATCCACCACGGCATCGACCCGAACGAGTTTCTCGAGCAGGCGCACGCGATCGACTACTCGATCGTACCGCCGGATCCGGCACTCGGCGAAGCCATCAAGTCGCTACCGGGCCGCAAGTTCATCTTCACCAACGGCAGTGTCGCGCATGCGCAGATGACGGCGCGCGCGCTCGGGATCCTCGACCATTTCGACGACATCTTCGACATCGTCGCAGCCGATTTCGTGCCGAAGCCGGCTGGTGAGACCTATGACAAGTTCATGAGCCTGCACCGGGTCGACACCCGGAACGCCGTGATGTTCGAGGACCTGCCGCGCAACCTCCTGGTGCCGAAGGCGCTCGGCATGAAGACGGTGCTGCTGGTGCCGCACAACCTCGAATATACGTTCGCCGAATCCTGGGAGAAGTCGAACGATACCGACGAGCAGATCGACTACTTGACGGAGGACCTCACCCGCTTCCTGCGCCACGTCCTCTCCGATCTCTGACCGACACAATTTGGCCGGCAAAAAACCTCTTTCCGGCCAATGACTTAAATTACGAAAGTTTAACTGGAACGGCGCGCTTCACCGGCTATCCTTTCGATCAGGGACAACCCGATCGAAAGGAAGCATGATGCCGAACAAGATCCTGATCCTTACCGTGACCGCGCTCTCAGTCGCCGTCACCGGCATGGCCGGCCCCTCTTTTGCCGCGCGCGAAAAGATGACGCCCGAGCAACGGGGCGAGCGCATGATCCAGCGGCTCGACACCGACAAGGACCAGAAGGTTTCGCTCGCCGAGTTCCAGGCGCGGATCTCCGACAACTTCAAAACCTTCGACACCAATGGCGATGGCCAGATCAGCGCCGATGAGATGAAGGCCAAACGCGAAGCCTTCCGCGAGGCACGCAAGGCCTGGAAAGAGGCCAAGGACAAGACTGGCACCGAGCGCGAAGCGGCCCTTGCCAAGGTCAAGGAAGTTCGCCCAACGATGCTGCCGGGTCTCAGGCCGAAGGCCTTCAAACGCATCGACACCGATGGCAATGGCTCGCTCAGCGCGAGCGAAGTTTCGAGCGCCGCCGAGACCATGTTCAAGCGGCGAGACAAGAACGGTGACGGCGTCATCGACGCCGCCGACTTCACCAGGAAGATCTGACGGGAGCATCCCCCTCTTTCCACCGCCCGGTGGAGAGGCTCCTGCCTGACCCATAGCCCCTTGCAACCCGCGCAAGGGGCTATGTGTATTATTGAACGCCGCGCCTAGATCATTTCATTGTTTCATCGAAACACTGAAGTGATCTAAGTCTTTGAATTGGCGCACTTCCAGACGGAAACCGCTTCACATTTTCCTGGAATTGCTTGTCTTATGACATTGGCTGCCGAACAGGTCAGAACGGAACCGCTGCGGGAGGGTCGCCGCCCTCCCGCAGCGGCGAGGGTCGGATCGTTGGAATTGCGGACCTTTTGATGGGTCGAGCTAGAGTCGGATCGCCCTCGTCTTTCCCTTGAGGCCTGAACGGATACCCGGAGTTCGGCTCCGGATGACAAGCACAGGACAAGCGAAAGATGATGAACGATAGCATCGGGGTCGACATCTCGAAAGACCATCTCGACGTCCACAGGCT